>QNFE01000053.1 GCA_003645455.1 Gammaproteobacteria bacterium
CGACTCGCTGATATCGTCAGGTAAATGATCGTAAATTTCGTTATAGGTTAAAAACCCTTGTTCTTTGCCGTGGATTATTAGTTTTTCAATGTTTATTTGTGGTTGTTGTTGTGGTTTTTTCATAGTTTTTTAAAAAATATAAAACCCTCATATTATACCACAACTATTCCCACATAAACAAGCAAAATAATTTAAATTTGACAAATTACATAACAATACTATATAATTCCTACTTTAATTCTTTCTAATTTTTATTTTTGGACAAGTTTTAAAAAGTGGTTATTTTTAATTTTATATTTTAATAGGAGTTTATATATGAAAAAAATTAGTATACTTGCCTTGATGATGGTTTTTGGTGTGGTTGCAAATGCCGACACATTAGAAAATGTCAAAAAACAAGGTTTTATGAAGTGTGGCGTTTCAACTGGGTTAACAGGCTTTGCTGAAATGGGTGCAGATAAAAAATGGACTGGTCTTGATGTTGATACTTGTCGTGCCGTAGCAGCTGCTGTTTTTGGTGATATTAATAAGGTAAAAATTGTGCCTTTGACTGCAAAAGAGCGCTTTACCGCTTTGCAATCAGGTGAGATTGATATGCTTGCTCGCAACACTACCTGGACTCAGTCTCGTGATACATCTTTGGGGGTAAACTTTGCAGGTGTTAATTATTATGACGGTCAAGGTTTTTTGGTTTCAAAAAAATCTGGCATCAAAGGCGCTAAAGAATTAGACGGTGCATCTGTTTGTATTACCGCAGGCACTACTACCGAGATGAACTTAGCTGATTATTTCAAAACTAACAATATGAAATACAAACCAATTAGTTATGATACAGCAGATCAAGTGCAAAAAGGTTTTGAGGCAGGTCGTTGTGATTTAATTACATCTGATGCATCTCAGTTATACTCTTTACGCACAAAAATGAAAGATCCATCTGCCTATTTTGTGTTGCCAGAGATTATTTCAAAAGAGCCATTAGGTCCTGTTGTTCGTCAAGGTGATGATGTTTGGTTTAATATCGTAAAATGGTCACTAAATGCTTTGGTTACTGCCGAAGAATTTGGTGTTACTCAAAAAAATGTTGATAGTTTGGCTAAATCATCTAAAAACCCAGAGATTAGAAGATTGCTTGGAGTTGAAGGCAAAATGGGCGAGAACTTAAAATTAGATGCTAAATGGGCTTATAATATTATCAAGCAAATTGGTAACTATGGCGAGTCATTTGAACGTAATGTCGGCAAAGGATCATTGTTAAAAATAGGGCGAGGCGTTAATGCTTTATGGTCTAAAGGTGGAATTTTATATTCACCTCCTTTTAGATAAACACTATCTTTAAATTTGCTTAGGTAGATTATTTTCTATTCTTCCTAAGCAATTTTTTAACCTCTTATGTTTGAATTATTAAATTCCCGCAAATTTAGAAATATTGCCTCACAGGTTATAACATTACTTGTCGTGGTTTTGTTTTTATCATATATCACTAATAATGTATTTAATAACATCGAACAACGAGGAATTACAACTGGTTTTGGTTTTTTTAATCAAAATGCAAGCTTTGGCATAGCCGAGAGTGCAATTGAATATAACGACACAACCTCAACCTACTTCACAGCCTTTCTTGTAGGGCTTATCAACACTCTAATCGTCTCATTCGCTGGTATATTTTTTGCATCAATTATCGGGCTTATCGTAGGAATCGCTCGTCTTTCAAAAAACTATATCATTGCAAAATTATCCGGCTTTTATATTGAACTTTTTCGCAACATACCAATTTTATTACAAATTTTATTTTGGTATAATGTTGTTCTGGCAGCCTTACCTAGCCCTAAACAAAGCATTTCTTTGGCAGGAGATATATTTCTTAACAACCGTGGATTTTATATCCCACGACCTATATTTGAAAGTGGTTTTTTATTTGTTTTAATCGCCATTATCCTATCTATTGTTTTAATCTATTTTATCAACCGTTTTGCTAACAAAAAATTTGATAACACTGGTAAAGAGACTCCAGTTTTGCTAATTGGCTTTGCAATTATTATTATCTTACCACTATTGACTTATTTTATATCAGGCTCACCTTTGAGTTTTGAAATCCCTGCCTTAAAAGGATTCAATTATGTAGGGGGTTTAAATTATTCCCCTGAATTTCTTGCTTTAACCTTTGCTTTGAGTATCTATACTGCTACCTACATAGCCGAGGCAATCCGCTCAGGTATCGAGGCTGTCGCCAAGGGGCAAAAAGAGGCAGCCAAGTCATTAGGGCTATCACCATACAAATCTTTGAAAATAGTTATCTTACCACAGGCAATAAGAATCGCCATACCGCCAATTATAAATCAATACCTAAATCTTGTTAAAAACTCGTCCCTTGCTACTGCCATTGGATATCCTGAATTATTTACCGTTTTTGCTGGCACGGCATTAACCCAAACAGGACAAGCAATTGAGATTATTTTTATCACTATGTTGGTTTATTTGTTTATCAGTCTTAGCATCTCGTTAGTCTTGAATATTGTCAACAAAAAACTAAAAGTCAAGGGGCGATAGAGATATGACATATAATTTAATTCAAAGCTCACAACCACCAGTTAAAAACCGTGGGTTTTTAAATTGGCTATTGTCAAATTTATTCTCAACTCCTGCAAATTCAGCTTTAACTTTATTGTCTTTATTGTTTTTATATTGGGTTTTGCCGCCTTTTTTTCAGTGGGCAATCATTGATGCTAATTTTATCGGCTCAGATAAATCAGCCTGCACGAGGGATGGCGCTTGCTGGGTTTTTGTCATTCAAAAAATTGATTTTTTTATCTATGGTTTTTATCCTGATGAGGCTCATTGGCGAGTGAATCTGTCTTTTGTGTTGTTTTTTGTTTTTGGATTTTTGTTTAGATTTTTACCGGTAAATTTTATCTATAAAATATTGGTTTTTATGCTCTATCCAATCATCACATATTTTTTAATCAGTGGTGGTAGTTTTGGTTTGGATGTAGTAGATACCGACAAATGGGGCGGACTTACTCTAACTTTGATAGTTGCCTCTATTGGCATAGTAGCTGCTATCCCTTTTGGCATAGTTTTAGCCTTCGGTCGCAAATCAAAACTACCAATTATTAAAAATTTATCCGTTATATATATTGAATTTATCCGTGGTGTTCCTCTTATCTCTATTTTATTTATGGCATCGGTTATTTTGCCTTTGTTTTTTCCAGAGGGGATGAATTTTGACAAACTTTTGCGAGCTTTGATAGGCATCACTATGTTTCAAGTCGCCTATATAGCCGAGGTCATTCGTGGTGGTATGCAGGCTATTCCTACCGGACAATATGAGGCAGCTGATTCTCTGGGTTTATCATATTGGCAAAAAATGTTATTGATTATCTTGCCGCAAGCTCTGAAGGTTGCCATTCCAAATTTAATTGGTGCATCAATTGCTCTTTTTAAAGACACCACTTTAGTTTTGATTATCGGTTTATTTGATTTGCTGGCAATGGTGCATTTAACAGGCACAGATAACAACTGGTTAGGTTTTGATACCGAAGGTTATGTTTTTGTAACTTTTGTTTTTTGGGCTTTTTGCTTTTCATTATCAAAATATGGCAAATTCTTAGAAGTTAAATACAACACAGATTATAGATAGGAGACACAAAAATGAGTGGTGACAAAATTATTCAAATAAAAAATTTAAACAAATGGTATGGTGATTTTCATGCTTTAAAAGACATAAATTTAAACATCAAAAAAGGTGAGATTGTTGTAGTTTGCGGTCCATCAGGCTCTGGCAAATCAACCCTGATAAGATGCATAAATTATTTAGAAAAATTTCAAAAAGGCACAATAGATGTCAATGGCACAATTTTAACCGATAATGTCAAAAAAATAAAAAAAATTCGCTCACAGGTTGCAATGGTGTTCCAGCACTTTGAACTTTTTCCTCATTTAAGCATTATTGATAATTTAATCTTAGCACCAACCCATGTGCATAAACATCCAAAAGAAGAAGCCCTATCAACAGCCATGGAATATTTAGAGCGAGTAAATATCGCCGACCAAGCACAAAAATATCCAGGGCAACTCTCTGGCGGACAACAACAAAGAGTTGCCATCGCTCGTGCTTTGTGTGCTAACCCTACCATAATGTTATTTGATGAGCCTACCTCTGCATTAGACCCTGAAATGATATCAGAGGTTTTAGATGTAATGGTGGAGTTAGCAAAAGAGCACAAAACTATGATATGTGTAACTCACGAGATGGGTTTTGCCAAAGAGGTCGCCGACCGGGTTATTTTTATGGATGAGGGACAAATCATTGAAGAGAACGAACCAGAGGAATTTTTCTGTAACCCTCAAAGTGATCGATTAAAATTATTCTTACAACAAATCCTCTCTCACACCCCAAACACTGACACTGAAAAAGAATTAGAAAAGTGTATCGCAAAATAATAACAATTCTATCACTTTTTTTATTGAGTCAAAGACAAAAACACAACAAAATAATTCAAGATACGGCAGATATACTTTGGGTTTTTTAAATTTTATAGTTTGCAAAATTATTTTTGCTGTGATAAAATAGACAGATTATTTTTTATAAAATTATAGTTATATGATAACACAACAAGACTTATCTCAAGGTATGATAGCTTTGCAACAAGCACAGCAAGAAACCGACAAGCAAGTGAAAGAAACTAGCCAACAGATGAAATCTACTGACAAATACATCAAAGAATTAGGTAAAATGCTCGGTGGCATTGGCAACTCACAAGGGGATGTAGCTGAGGAGTTTTTTTATAACTCTTTGGGTAAAAAACCAACCTTAGGTGGCATAGATTATGACTTTATTGATAAAAATGTTACTCGCAAAAAAGATGACATTGAAGATGAATATGATATTTTGCTAATCAACGGTCAAGATGTAGCAATTATTGAGGTAAAATACAAAGCCCACCAACAAGACTTAGATAGACTAATTGACAAAAAATACAAAAACTTTAAATTGCTTTATCCACAATATAAAAACTATCAACATCACTTGGCTTTGGCAAGTTTTAAAATCAATGACAATCTAAAACAACAAGCCTTAAATAAAAATGTGGCAGTTTTACAAAGAAAAGGTGATATAGTTGAGACTACCTTGCCCTCTGTTTAAAAAACTTGCGGATAAATATAACAAGATGTATGATAAACACTTTTTATTTTAAACAACCATAATGTTAGACAACTATAAATACGATAAAAACGGTGTCATCCGGCAAATCAAAGTTGATAAAATCACTTATGATTACAATTATATTGAAAAAAGTTATAACCAACACATCGGTGCTGGAAACATGTCTCATTTAAGACTTGGTTACCTCTTAGGAATTGTGGGGGGGGGTAACTTCTCTCTTAGATGTTGGTTATGGCAATGGTGATTTTCTTAAAACTGCCTCTAAAATTATACCACATTGTACAGGCTCTGATATAGCTCCTGCATATCCGCTACCCAAGCAAATAAAAACCACTGATAATATATATAAAGACAGTTATGATGTTGTCTGTTTTTTTGATTCCTTGGAGCATTTTGATGACATTTATAAGATAAGACAGTTAAATGCTAAATATATCTATATCGCTGTTCCATTGTGTCATTATATATCCGATGAGTGGTTTAAAAACTGGAAACACAGAAAAGAAAACGAACATCTATGGCATTTTAACTTAGAATCTCTTACAGAATTTTTTGCCGACATAGGTTATAAAATCCTTAACCATTCCCATCTAGAAGATATTATCCGCACAAAATACGACAAAAATTTACCCAATATCCTAAGTGCTGTTTTTAAAAAGATATGATTAGATTTTTTAAAAATCTTTTATTTGTTGGGTTGGTTGAAAAAATATATGATTTTAAAGTTTATTTTAGATATAGATACAAACGCAAATACAAATATGATAAAATAGTTAAATTCTATAAACCATACAAACTCAACTACGATAAAAATATAATAATCGTTATATATTGTGGGATTGGTGATTTTTTATATGGTATTCCTGCTTTTAATGAGATTAAAAAAAAACTACAAACCAACAATAAAAAATTTATCATATATGTCGGCAATGCTGATAATAACTTTAATAACTCTAATTTAATTCATATCGCCGAACAAACTAATATATTTGATGAGGCACATAGTTTTCATGCTCCTAACCCCATCTATTGGAAATGTTTAGATTTATCTGATATTCAATATGATGAAAATGCAACTGACATTTATCATTTTGTCTATGACACTTGCGGTTATGGTAATAAGACTCGTATTGAGCGAATATTCAAGCAATTTTCTTTAAAATACTCCAAGCAAGATTTACAAAATTCCATAACAACCAATGATAATGCTGACGATAAATCACAAACATTTATAGGTAAAAAACATGAGAAACCCGTTTTTTTACATTTAGATACCAGAAGTGGTGAGTATATATATCCCTATGCTTTAAAACTGATTTATTATCTATTAAAAGATGGTTTTGAGGTGATTTTATTTACCAAAATTGACGATATCATCAAACAGCAACAACAACAGAAAAAAGACTATCTGAGAATAAAACATAAAAATACGATTATTAGAAAAAAACTAAAAGAGATCAAAGAGAACCAGATTATTTATAACAAAATTATCAAGCATAAACTATTTATCAATGTGCAAGCAAAAAATATCAATCAGACTTTAAAAATGTTAAAAGATATTGATCCATATGTTATCGCAGTTAATTCAATATTTTGGCCACTAACTAATATCACCAATACAAAAACCTTAGCTTTGCATTATATAAATTCAAATGATGGTTATCATTTTTTTCATAACAAAATGCAATTTATAACAGCTAACAAATATTCATATAAAAAAATCAAGAAAATAAACAAAAATAAATGTTTGTGGGTTAATGGTGATAATTATGATAAAGATGAGAATGGCTATATAAATTATCACCCAGAATATATTGTTTTTTTGTTTAAAAAGCTGGTTGCTGACAATGAGCCAAAATAACTTTCTTACAAGTGAGGTTTTGCCACTTTTTAAAAATCTGCCACTATGGACAACCTTGGCTTGGCAAGATATCACAGCTAAATACAAAAGAACTGTTTTAGGGCCTTTTTGGATATCTTTGGCTATTTTAATATTCATAACATCTATATCTATTGTTTATTCGCAAATTTTAAAAACTGATATAAAATCATATATCCCCTATTTATCATTTGGTGTTATAACTTGGATGTTTATTGCCACAACCATAGTGGAGTCTTGTAGTTGTTTTATTGATTATGGTGGTTATATAAAACAGTTAAAAACACCATATTTATCATTTGTCTTGAGAATAATAGTTAGGAATAATATAGTTTTTTTGCATAATATCCCTATTGCATTGCTTGCTCTTGTTGTTTTTGATGTTGATATTAGCCTATTGTCTTTGCCATTTTTATTGTTTAATTTATTGATTTTAAATTTAAATTTATTATGGATTTGTATGTTGTTGTCAATTTTTTCTTTAAGATTTAGAGATGTGCAACAATTCGTCTCAACCATTATTCAGCCTATATTTTTTATCACACCTGTAATATGGAATGCTAATAACATCGTAAACTCTCGATTCGTGATTGATTATAATCTATTTTATTATCTGATTGAGTTAATAAGAGGTATTTTTATCAAAACAGCAGATATGTCTGTTGTGGTATTTTTATCAACGATAGTAGGAATTATAGGTTCTATATTAGCTATTTTAATCTTTAAAAAATATCATCAAAAAATCTCGTTATGGGTTTAAGGTTATGAGTTTTATAAAATTAAATAATGTTTTTTTAGATTATGTAGTTTTATCGACCAAAGCTCGATCATTCAAATCAACACTGATGAAAAATACTGTTCGTGGCAAAATTATAAACGATGACAATTTACACATAAGGGCTCTAACTGATATTAGTTGTGATTTTAGTTCAACAGACAGGGTGGGCATTGTAGGTTTAAATGGTTCTGGTAAAACAACTTTGTTAAAAGTATTAGCAGGCATCTATAATCCTACCTCTGGCAGTATAACAAAAAAAGGTAGTATTGCCCCAATGATGGATATAAGCGTAGGCATTGATGAGGATTCAACTGGAATTGAAAATATTTTTTTAAGAGGTTATTATCTTGGTCTTAGCAAAAAACATATTAAAAGCAAGGTTGATGACATAGTTGATTTTTCAGAACTGGATGATTATATTCATCTACCGCTTGCCACATATTCATCTGGCATGAAATTAAGGCTTATGTTTAGCATAGCTACTTCTTTTAATTTTAACATTTTGATAATGGATGAGATGATATTAGCAGGAGATCAAAAATTTATCATCAAAGCCCAACATAGGATAGATAGTTATTTAGATAAATCTGATATGTTGTTTTTAGCCTCACATTCTAATGATATAATTAAAAAATATTGCAATAAAGCGATTTGGCTACAAGCAGGAGAGGTTAAATTTATGGGTGATGTAGGCGATTGTTTGCAAAAATATCACAATACTGACAATGTTTAGTTATATTTTTAAAAAAATAATAAACAAAATTACCATATTTTTTTGGCAAAAACACCAGGTAGGTGGCGGTCTTTATTTAAGAAGAAAACGCAACAACAAGATTAAAAAAATTTTATTTTATTTGGATGATAGTGATTATATGCACTTAGGAGATCATTTGTTCTTTGAGCCTTTAATTCGAGAATTAAATAATTATTTTATGATAGAGGTAACCCCTACATCACAGATGAGAGATTATTTTGAATTTAACAAAATTAACATAAACACAACTCCTGATTTTGCTGATTTTGATTTAATCATAACAAAAGTTGAATTTTTAAATTTTTTTAAAAAATCTAAGCAGCAAATACTATTTATTGATACAACCTTCAATGAAATAAACCAGCCGTTGTGTCTTAGTTTAATCAATAGAGTATCTGGATTTTTAAATATTAACAACACAAAAGATAAAACTGGCAAACCAAGTAATTTTGCAATAAAAAATCATAAGATAGATTGTCTTTTAAATAAAAACACTAATTATATCATTTTTAATAATTATGTATTATCCGGATGGTTTAGAACCGATAGATGGCAAAAAAATAAACTCATCAGTGTTGTAAAAAAATTAAAAACAGATTATGGTCATAAAATAATACACATAGGAACAAAGACCGATAAATATAATGATACCAAAAAATATGATTTTGTTGATATAGATTTAAGGGGTAAAACTAATATCAGTGATATGTTCTATCTGTTTTCTAAAAAAAACATAATCTATAATGTATCATTTGACACTTTTCAAATGATGGTGGCATTTATGAGTAATAAAAAATCATGGGTTGCAAGCAGACACAGAATCATCAACAACAATACAATTTTTATAAAAAAACATGTTCATTTGTTTTTTAAATCTAACAATGTAAGTTTAATAAATTATGTATGAGTTTTGTGTTGTGTTTTTATTATGTGATACAAGTTGTCTTTAAAGTTCATTCAATATCTGCTTTTTTGATCTTTAAAGCTAATTCATCTAATTGCTCATAACTTGCAACAGATGGCGCATCAGTTAAAAGGCAACTTGCTGTTTGGGTTTTAGGGAATGCTATAACCTCGCGGATAGAACTGCTACCTGTCATCAACATTACTAATCTATCAACTCCGAACGCTATACCGCCGTGTGGTGGGGCACCGTATTGAAGAGCATCTAACAGAAAGCCAAATTTTTCATCGGCTTCTTTTTCATCAACTCCCAGTATTTTTAAAGCTGCTTGTTGCATTTTAAATTGATGAATGCGGATTGAGCCACCGCCTATTTCATTGCCATTTAAAATCATATCATAAGCACGAGAGAGACTATTTTGGGGGTTTTGCTCTAATTCTTCAACGCTATCTACCTGAGGAGCGGTAAAAGGATGATGAATAGCAGTTAAATTATTTTTGCTATTTTTTTCAAACATAGGAAAATCTATTACCCATACAGCCGACCAGTCATCTTTTTTGATTAGATTCATATCGGAGCCTAATTTAACTCGCAAAGCTCCCAGAGATTCATTGACGATTTTGGCACTATCGGCACCAAAGAAAATAATATCACCGTCACAGGCACCAACCCTATCTAATATTTTTTGCACAATTTCATCTGGGATAAATTTCAAAATAGGTGAACTCAAGCCCTCTTTTATATCTGTTACATCGTTGCATTTTATATAAGCCAAACCACGAGCGCCAAATTTTGCGACATATTTTGTCATTTCATCAATTTTTTTGCGACTTAAAGTTGCCCCATTTGGCACTTTTAAAGCTGCCACTCTGCCATCATCTTGCTTGGCAGGAGCTGAAAAAACTTTAAATTCAACATCTTTTAATAAATCGCTAATTGTTATAAGTTCTAAATTTATTCTTAGATCTGGTTTATCACTCCCATACTTATCCATAGCATCTTGATAGGTTATTTGTTGAAATTTATCAGAGAGAGAGACATTTAAAACTTCTTTAAATAAATCTCTTATCATGTTTTCTGCCATAGCCATTATATCACTCTCATCAACAAATGAGGCTTCAATATCAAGTTGGGTAAATTCAGGTTGTCTGTCAGATCGTAAGTCTTCGTCCCGAAAACAACGAACAATTTGATAATATTTATCAAAACCTGACATCATTAAGAGTTGCTTGAATAATTGTGGTGATTGTGGTAGGGCAAAAAACTCGCCTTTGTGAGTTCTTGATGGCACAAGATAGTCGCGTGCGCCCTCTGGGGTTGCTTTGGTAAGCATCGGAGTTTCTATATCAAGATGGTTTTTTTGGGTTAAGAATTGACGGCAAAAATTTATAACCTCTGCTCTTAATTTAAGGTTATTTTGCATCTGTGAGCGACGCAAATCAATGTAACGGTATTTTAATCGATGCTCTTCGTGAGTATCTGTATCCTCGATTTGAAAAGGAATTGTTTTTGATGCATTCAAAACTTCACACTCAAGAGCCAAAACTTCTATCTCTCCGGTTGGTAAGTCAAGATTTATTGTACCATCAGGGCGAGGACGAACTTTTCCTTTGATTTTTAAAACATATTCGGTTCTAATGCTCTCTGCTGTTTTGAAAATATCAGCATTATCAGGATCAAAAACTATTTGCAACAAACCTGTGGTGTCACGAAGATCTACAAAAATAACCCCACCATGGTCGCGTCTTTTATTTATCCAGCCACATACGTTTATCTCTTTGCCTACAAAAGAAGCGTTTATATCGCTACAATAATTGTCTCTCATCATCATAATTATAAATTTAATAAAAATAAAAAATAGTTATTATACCTGTTTTGTTATTTGTTATTGTTTTTTTATTTAATCCCAAATACCTACATAGAGATAAAAAGCAAAAAAAGAAGCCCGTCATTGCGAGGAATTCGCCGCAAAGCGAATACAGAAGCAATCCCATAGGGTGTTACGAAACCTGCAAACAAGACAGGACAAAACTCCATAAGATTGCCGCATTTCGCCACACTCGCTCGCAATGACGATTGCTTATTTTGTTGTCAAAATAATGTTTTTTATTTTCTATTTTATTTTTATGCAAAAAAAAAGCACCCATAAATGGGTGCTTCTTCAAAGTTAGTAAAAACTTTTTTGCAAGATTACTGATTAGCGTATGCTTTATCAGAGCTCTCGATTCCACCAACAGTCCAAGAACCACGAGTTTTAGCATGATTCACAGCAGCTTCAACTTCTGCCTCTGAAACACCTTTATTCACAGTCAACTCTTGTCCGATTTTTATTAAATCAGGATCGTTGATTTTATCAGCATTAGCTTTATAAATCAATGGCCATTGGAAAGCGTTACCATAGATTTCATCTTTTGCTGAGATGCCCCACAAGTGATCGCCACCTACAACTGTATAGGTTATGCTATCTGTTGGTGTTGCATTTTTAGCAGCACGACACTCATCTACCATAGCTTTGGCTTCATCATAAGCTACTTTGGCTTCGTCAAATTTTAATTCTTTGGCGAGTTTTTCAGCTTCTGCAAGTTTAGCATCAGATGCATCAGATTTGCAATCTTCTGCTTTTTTAAGATCTTCAATAGATTTTACAAGATCTTCAAGGCTATTGTTAGCAGGTTCAGGCTCTCCTTCTTTGGGTGCCTCAGCACAGCCAATCGCAAGAGCTCCTGTTAAGGCAACAATGCCAAAAAGTTTCATAAGATTCATCGTTTTCATAAGTATATACTCCAAGTTAGTTAAAAAAATTACTAGTAATTGCATTTTAAGTACTAAAAAATATCTTAATATGCACCGCAAATGATAACATATTTTTTCAAAGACAACAAATTTTTTATATATTTTTTTGTTTTTTATTATTTAATTATAAAACTGACAGTTTTTGTTTTTAAATTTTTTTTATTTTTGAAAAATATTTTTGCATATAATTTATATTTACCTTTTTTTAATTGCCATTGATGAGTGTTATTATTCGTTGTTATTCCTGACAATATGTCGTTTAATATCCACTGGATTGATTTTATGTTATCATTATATTGATTTAATTTAAAATTAAATGCTTGTAAATTTTGTGGCACTCTGGGGTCTGTTGCCATTATTAAATTATTTGTCGGTTGTGTTATATAATAATCATTATTGACGATTTTATTCGCAGTTGTCGTGGGGAATTTACCCTTTATAAACCATTCTTCGTAATCTATGCATCTATTATCCGACAATAGCCCTGTTTTTTGACAAACATTTTTTTTAATGAGATTAGGGCTTAAATAAAGTGGCTTTGTTGGAGTATAACGATTTAATTCTTTGAATATTGCACGCATAGTGATAGCAGGACCACTACTACCTGTGATATTTATCATAGGCTTGTTATTGTGGTTTCCCATCCAAATACCTGCGACAAAATTATGGTTAAAACCTAATATCCACGCATCACGGTATCCGGTTGAAGTGCCGGTTTTTATCGCAGTTTGCACAGGATATGACAACAAACTACCTGCACCAAACTCCAAAGCACGGGCTTTTGAGTCTGATAATATGTTCGCTACTATTGAAGATGACTCAGCGGATATTACTTGTTTGTGCTTTTTTATAGATTTATTGTTTTTGATAATTTTTAATGGTTGATATTTGCCTGTTCGGGCTAAAATGCCATAGGCTTGAACTAATTCATATAAACTCACCTCGCCATTTCCCAAAGCTATACCATAACCATATTGCTCTGATGTTTTATCTAAACTTGCAAAACCTAAGTTATGCAATGTATCAAGAATAGTTTTTTTGCCAATCATTTGGGCGATTTTTATCGCTGGGATATTTAATGAGTTTCCCAGTGCTTGTCTCATTGATATTTTGCCATAGTATTTACCGCTATAATTTCGGTATGAATGTAGTCCTGTACCTACTGCCTCTGCTGTGGGTTTGTCGTTTATCAAAGTTGCCGCTGTTATATCCCCTCTCATCAAAGCTATGGCATAAATAAAAGGCTTCAAAGTGGAGCCAGGTTGTCTTTTATTTAAAACTCCATCATAATCCGCAGTTTTTATAGCAGATAAGCTTTTTGAGTTGCTATTGACCCAAGATAATATATCCCCTGTTTTATGGTTCACTATTAAAAGAGCTGCATTATTAACCTGTTTATTTCTCAAATCTTGCAATCTTTGATCTAAGGCGGATCCCCATCATAAGTGCAACACTCCAATAGGTTAAAAGGATATAATAAATCACTTTTTAACCTATCAAAATTAAGGAGTGATTATATGAAACAATATATCCAGTTAACCTGTGAG
>QNFE01000054.1 GCA_003645455.1 Gammaproteobacteria bacterium
ACCGTCATTGCGAGGAACGAAGCA
Organism: Gammaproteobacteria bacterium; assembly: GCA_003645455.1. Classification (GTDB taxonomy): domain Bacteria; phylum Pseudomonadota; class Gammaproteobacteria; order QNFE01; family QNFE01; genus QNFE01. Next base: position 25 of record QNFE01000054.1, read on the forward strand.
ATCTCTCTGGGACACAACAACAAACCAAGAGACTGCCACATTTCGCCACGCTCGCTCGCAGGGTTTTTATGCCATACAGAAAAACCCTAACATTTAAAACTATTTTTATGATAGAATGCTAATTTTATAACATAACGCAACAGGAGATAAAATATGGATGGCATTCAAAGAGAAAAACTTAAAATAGAGATGCGTAAGATGAATGCTGAAATGATGAAACTCAACAAAGAGACTCTTAAAATTTCCAATGAAACCCTTAAGCTTTCATCAGAAATTAGATATTACCCACTTGTCGTGGGAGCAAGCCTTACTCTCGCTATCGTAGCAGTTGTTAAGATATTTTTAAGTTAAAGCACATATATAAAGTTATGGGCGTAAAACTTTTAAGTAAACTTCTAAATTTAATTTAGATAATTTACTTTTGACAAACCTGATCACTGCAAGGTGGTTAGATTTTTTTTAGTTAATATATGTAGGCTCTCATAACCTATAATTTACCACAATAAATCAAAAAATTAAGATGCTTGACAATTAGATTAAATAAGGCTATAATTGCAAAATTTTTTTGAAACTTAATCACTATGAACACAATGCATTCAGTAATTTTATCTGTTATTATGATGATGAGCCTTATCATCTTGCAGTCAGCAATTGCAGCGGATGTATCTATTGCTGCCACAGGGTCTGTCAGCGCTATCAACAAAACAACCGATGATGGCAATAGCGATACTACAAGCAATAATGATAAATACTATCAGCAACTATTATATTTTGATATTAATGGTAAAGCCGACAAAAACAGTCAAATAAATGCTCGTTTTTCACTGCGAGATGGCAGATTAAATGGCCAAGAAAAAACCTCCATGATTGTTAATGATAATGATAATAATGAGCCATTCAGAGTTGATTATGCCTACATCACAGCTCCATTGCTTTCAATAACGGATTCTTATATAATTGCCGGCAGACAATATACTCAATGGGGAAATTGCCTTTTTACTTGCGAAGAACCAGTTGATAGAATAGATCTTGCCATTGTTATCGCAAAAGATATAAAATTATCTTTTTTTACCGACAAGTTAATCGAATTATCTGGCACCACAGGTTATGATGAAGCAGGAGATAACAAAGATTATAACAACGATGGCGACAAATTAGATAACTATAATGTTCGCAGCACAGATAATCAAGATTCAGACCTAATAGGAACATCTATAATACTTCCCATAGGTGAAAAAAATAAAATTGGCATTATCTACATGTCACAAAAAAATAATGGTGCTACTTATACCAGCACTAACTCTGTAACCCCTGTAAATGGTGCAGTGGATACAGCAACAGTTGAAACAGCAGCAGACAAACAAGAATCAGGAAATATTATTGATTTGTTTTATAACGATACAATAGGCAATATCCAGCTATCATCAGAACTCATCAGAAAAACAGGAGATGCATTTGAAACAGGGGCAACTAAAATAGATTCTCCATCAGCAGAATTTTTATCAGCTACCATTCCTTTGGGTAATAATAAATCATCACTTATGGCAGGAATCCTTACCACCAACCGTTTTGCCACTGATGATGATTTTATTCTTTCATCAATGTTTTCAATGTTTGGCGGTGATGCGAATATTTATCAAACTTGGGGTGCTGCACCTGCTGGAAAAGTGGGCAAAAAAAACTCTGTTGCCGATAAAACAACAAGTTTTTTATTGGGGTTAGACCTACCAATAGGAGATATTAACAGCATCAATATCAATGCAGCCATAGGAACATACGATAACAACGACAATGATTCATCTGATAAAACTCTGCAAGGAGATATCCGTGCATTTGAGCTCCAATTTCATGGTCATCTTAGCAAAAATGCAACAGCAAAATTATTCTACGGCATAACAAGCAAATCTCCCGAAGCAGAAACAGACACTACAAAATCACAAACAAATAGTGCCATGGGAGCCAAACTTGAAGTAAAATTCTAAATCTAATTTAAAATTTTATCTACTTTGGGGGCTGCCCTTCTTTTCCCAATAAATTTGATTAGTTTATTTTTGAAGAAGGTATAAGATATATAACAAAGCCGAATCTACTCCAAACTGGTCGGATGCTGTTATGTATAATAATTTTTATCATAAAATTTAACTTGTCAAAAAATGACAAGCTTGTCATTTAACATTTAACTTTCGTATTGTGTAAAATACGCAATTATGAAAAAACAAAAACACAAAATTTTAATCATCACTATTGGCAAATCACCGCAAGTTTTGACCGAAACTCTATATGTTATGGCAATCGATAAAAAATTAGCTGTGCCAGATGAAATTTATGTTTTAACCACCAAAGATGGTGCCAAAAAAAGCCGGCAAAAACTTATGTCAAAAACAGGTGAGGTTGCCAAACTATGCGATGAATATAATCTACCAAAAATTAAATTTACGAATAAAAATATCATAACGATTAAAGACGCCAATAACCTGCCAATGGAGGATATTCGCACCGAAGACGATAATCAACAAACCGCCGACCAGATAACAAACTTTATGCGAGTTATTTGTCAAGATGATAACAATCAATTATTTGTTTGTCTGTCAGGCGGACGCAAAACATTTTCATACTATATGGGGATGGCTATGACCCTGTTTGGCAGAGAACAAGATGTTTTGTCCCATGTTTTGGTTGATAAAGACTATGAATTTGTGGCAGATTTTTTCTACCCTACCAAACAAGCAAAATGGTTAAAAAACAATAACGGCAAAAAAATAAATTGTCAAGATGCCAAAATAACTCTCAGCCAAATACCCTATATCAGGCTGCGAGAAATACTAACCGCCCCCATAATCAATAAAAACCTCAACTTCACCGAAACAGTAACAGACGCCCAAAATAAAGTTCTTGGCAATTTATTACACATCAACAAAAAACAAAGAACAGTCAGGTTAAAACACTATACCTGCAAACTGTCACCGGTTTTATTTAGTTTTTATCTATGGATTATCACTAATCAAAAAAATAACAAAACAGGAACAATTTGCCCACCACATCACACATATAGCCAAAAACATGCAGCAGAATTTTTAAAAATCTATCAAGAGGTAAAAGGTAAATATTTTGATACAGATACCACCAAAAACGGTTTGGTAGATGGTATGGATAATGCCTTTTTTATGGAAAAAAAATCACGGATAAAAAAGGAGTTAACGAAAACATTCGGCATCAAAGCTCGCCACATTTGGATAAAAAATATCGGTATCCGCAATGCCTGCAATTATCAAGTTCCTCTATCAAACGATCAAATAATCATCGAATAAACCTCCAATAAAAAACGGTAAGTTTGCTGTTGGTAAAAACTATAAAATTTAATATTTTTCAACAACAAAATAAAAAATAAAGTAAAATAACAATTTTTAAGAAAATTTATCATTATGAATACTGCTACAATTCAACCAGATTTTAATATTACAATACCACAAGAAATAATAAAATCAATGTCCCTAAAAGCCGGACAAACAATCCAGATTTACCAAAATAAAAACAAAATACAAATATCTGCTTTGAATAAAATCAAAGATTTGCAAGGTTTTTTAACAGGAATAAATACGGATTTTAATAGAGAAAAAGACAGAATATGAATCTGGTTGATACATCGGCATATCTTGAATTTTTTGCAGGCAAATCTAATGTTGAACATTTTTTAGAGCCAATAACCCAAATTAAAAAGTTAATAATTCCAACTATATGCATCTATGAAATTTCAAAAGTAATTTTAAGAGAAAGCAACCAAAACAGTTTGACAAAAATTTTCACAGCATTAGATGGGGCTAATGTTGTAGATTTAAACATACAAATTGCCACCGATGCAGCCAAAAATAGCCGAAAATATAAATTGCCTATGGCAGACAGCATAATATTTACCACAGCACAACAATATAAAGCCACAATCTGGACCCAAGATGTAGATTTTAAAGATTTGCCAAATGTCCGATATTTTAAAAAAATAAAGTAAAATGTCATAGGTGGTTTTTTAATTTCACCAACAACAAAACAAAAAATAAAGTATAATATTTTTAAAAATTTGTGTTTAAAAAATTAAAAACAACTTTGTGAAAAATATAAAAATCAACACCAAAATTTATACAATCCGCAACAATCAGGTAATGCTTGATAGAGACTTAGCGGAAATTTATAGAGTAGAAACCAGAGTTTTTAATCAAGCAGTTAAAAGAAATATTGACAGATTTCCACCAGAATTTATGTTTCAATTGAATAAAGATGAGCTTGAAATTTGGATGTCACAAATTGTGATATCCAATAAAGAAAAAATGGGAATCAGAAAAATGCCATATGCTTTTACCGAGCAAGGTGTAGCTATGTTATCAGCTATTTTAAAAAGCAGAGTTGCAATCAAGGTCTCGGATGAGTTTAAAAAATTATGAATCAACAAACAGAAAATATATTAAAAACAATAAAAACCATGCCGCTACAAGAGCGAGCCTTTCTTGCCTCTTGTATTATTGATGGAATAGATAATGAAGATGAAAAATCAGAGCAAATATGGTTAAATCTATCAAAAAAAAGATTCTCACAAATCAAAACAAATAAGATAAAAGCAGTTTCTTAGGGTAAGATAAAAAACAATATCAAATCTATGCAAAGGTCTCAAAATATCATTTTTTAAAAAATAAATAACAATCATGCAAACCTTATCAGTAAATATAAAAGAAAATTTTGTTGATGAATTTTTAAAATTTGTCAATAATAATAACAACAAAATAACAATAGAGCAAGACAAAAATCTAAAATTAGACCCATACTTTCATCAAAGACAAAAACACTTAAAAAAAATCAGGCAACAAATTGATGATGGCACAATGCCTATGTTGAATGAAAATGAATTCAATCAAGAGTTAGATAAATTTATCAAAAATTTGAATGCAAATTAACCGCTCAAAAGAATTTGCCAACAATACATTAAATTAACACAAATAAAAACCACCTACAAAATTAAAACAACTTTGCATGAAAAATATAAAAATCAACAACAAAACAAAAAATAAAGTAAAATAACAATTTTTAAGAAAATTTTATCACTATGAATGCCATAACAATTGAAAAAAATGAATTTAAGGAATTTATAAAAAAAACTATCGTCCAAACTATTTCGGATGAGTTTAAAAAATTATCCTATCCGTATGTCTCCTTGCAAGAACAAAATGACTTAGAAGCGGAATTTGGCAAAAGCCCAAAATTTGATGAAAGTTGTGACAGGGTATTGTTGTAAATGTTTAATATTGACATATCAAAAAAGCAATTAAAACTCATTCAAACCCAGCCAAACGCAAATGCAATATTAGAAAAATTAAAGTAACTTAAATTCTTTCAAATTAAAAACATAAACTTAGATATCAAACAAATGCGAGGCAACTGGCACGGCTATCACAGGCTACGAATTGGAAAAATTAGAATTATTTTCTATAAATCATCCGAGCTTACAATAAGAGTGCATAAAATTGGTTTCAGAGGCGAAATTTACAAATAATAACTCCACAAATTAAACCAAAATAATTATTGAAGTCACAATTCGTGGCTTCAATAATTTAACCAAACCACACAAAACAACCTAAAACACCACCACAAAACAAAACTTGTCAAAAAATGACAAGCTTGTCATTCCAGCTTTCTGAAAAATAATAGTTGATAATACGCTTTTTTTAATTTTATTTTTACAGGAGATTTACCATGCAACCCAAAACAATTATTTCAATAGTGGCTTTATCAGTTATTTTATTTTCAAACAATGCAATTTCTGCCAAGGCAAAAAAACAACAAAACTTTTTTGGTGTTGGAGCACTTAACGCTATGTCATTTAGACTTGATTCAGAAATTACAGGATCAGGTATGAGTTTTAGTTTGTCAGGCGATTTAGGAACAAATGATTTATTTGCTGTTAGTGGTTACCATATTCAAGGTGGAACTATTTTAAACAACAGCCATAAGTTGTTAGCAAGATTGACAAATTATTTTAGTGAATTGTGTTCTGGGGACGATTCTTGTTTAAGAGTCAATTCATTGGATTTGGCATATAATTATTATTTGAGAGATGTTAAAATTAATCATAGAACTAAATTTTATATAGGTGCAAACTTATCAAAAGTTATTGCTAAATCTACTCATTACTCACTTAATCAAAATTTATTATCAGTGCCTTTTGGGATTGATATAACATTTAAAAAAGGAGCTTTTCTTAATATTGAATTAGATTACATAAATATAAAATCAGATGACAAAGAGAGGACTAATACCAGTAGTTATTTTCAAACCTCACATAAAATCAAAGAAATAGATAGAATATTAGCAAGTTATAACTTTTTATTTTAATAAAATATATCATGCAAAAAGAAAAATCCAATGGCTTTATAAAATATGTAAACCAACAAATAGACAAAGCAATAGATGAGTGTAAAAAAAATAATACATCAGTTGGTAGCAAATTATTAGGTGATGCAAGATTTGAACATATTCTGTATCTTGTTGAAAAAAAGTTGCCACATTATGATAAAGAAAAGCAAAAATTAAAATTTATTCAAACTCAAATGTATTTAAAAAAAGCTATGAATTTTATTGTTAAAGAGTTCTGGTTGATATCAAAAGAATATGAAGAGAATTTATTTCATCTGGCTTATTCACAAATAAACTTGCATAATTTTAAATCAGCAATTTTTTATCTCAAAGAATGTTTAAAAATAAATCAACTTTTATATGGCAAAAAATCACAAGAAGTTAAGGTAAATTTGCTCCAAATTATGGCAATGTATGCCATAACAAATAACATAAAAAATGCCACAGCATATTATCGTCAATCAGAGAAAATTGCTTATAAAAAAGATAAAAAATCAGACCTTATTGATGTAGTAGGCAGACATGAATATTTTTTTGTTGATTTGGTTGGTGACTTTAAAACTCTTTCAAAAAAAGAGTTAGCGATGGTGTTTGCAGATGAAACCAAAAAAATGTCAATGCGAAATTTTGAACCAGAATACAAAGATGATTATAGCTTTATAGACTTTGATGATAAGGATACAAGCAAAAACATGCGAACAAAAGATGTAAATTATAATGACTCAAATCCTCCTATTGTGCCACGCATAAAACCAAATCTGCCAAAAGACATAAAACCACAAGACAAAAAAAATGATGAAAAGATCGGGCAATTTGAATATCAGACTGAACCTGAAGAACTAAATTTAGATAACATGAGTATAGCAGAGATTGAAGCATTACTTAGTCAAGATGTTATTCAAGAAGAAACCGATCAAGAGGAGACTCTACAAGAAAAAGAAATTCCATTTTGAATTTAAAAAAATGACAAGCTTGTCAAGTGGGTTTTTTGAAAAAATAACATTTATAATATTGATTTTTTAATTTTAAAGGACAAAACAATGAGAGGAGTAAATAAAGTTATAATAATAGGAAATTTAGGAGCCGATCCTATGAAAAACAATAAAACAACATATAATGTAGCCACATTATCAGTTGCCACAAACAGAACTTGGATAGACAAAAATACTCAACAAAAAAGAGAAGAAACCCAATGGCATAGAATATCACTATTCAACGGGAAAGTAGATGTTGCCATGCAATATCTCAAAAAAGGCGATGGTGTTTATATTGAAGGTTATTTAAAAACCAGCAAATACACAGACAAAGATCAAATTGTGCGATATTCAACAGATATTATAGCGGACACAATGCAAATGTTGCCAAAAGCACATAATAATAGTTATGGAGGATATAGCAACCAAAACAATAATAATCACAATGTAGGCGGACAAACACAACAAGAGAGCAACCAAGAACAACAAAACCGTCAAAACACAAACTCACAACAACCACAAGACAACAATACAAATCACAATAATCTTAATGACAAAATACCATTTTAAAATGACAAACTTGTCACACAACACACAATTTAAAAGATAGTGTATAATATGCAGTTTTAAAACTTTTTAAAAAAAACTTATAGGACAAAAAAACATGAAAAACAACAAAAGAATCGAATTTTTAAAAATTGCTCTTACTAATGATTTATCAATAGACAAAAAAGAAAGATATGAGGTACTTTTTGATTATGCAAAAAATGTTATTGACAACAACATAACCGATAAACAAATTTATAAAGAATATTTTTCTCTTGATGTTGTAAAGAAAATTGAAGGCAAAAGAGTCTTATCTTTTGGGGAAAGTGTCAGAATCCGTTCTGTCGCTAAACTTGACACACCAAAAGACAATAACCATTCCAGCAATAACAAAAAATTAACTTATTTGAATGTTTTTATAACTCATATTTATAAAATAATTACAATGGGTAAATATGAAACATATAAAGGAAAAGAAATACCAGAAAAAACAAACCAAGATAAAGCACCAAAAAATAAAATTAGATTTAAAGAAATTAACAAATTACAAGAAAAAAATAAATGGATTTATAAAAATGCCAAATACAATTTAATACCAAAAAACCTATTAAGAAAATTCATTGACTTGGGTTTAGATAATTTTACCACTCCTTTTAACTTCCCATCATTAGGTTTAACACATAACTTAGATTTTTTAACTGATAAATACGGACAGATGTTAAAAAATATTCAAGCACTTGCAAAAGAAAACAATCCAGATGCAAAATTTTTCTTAGGCATAATTTACCATGAGGGCAATTTAGTAAAAAAAGATAATGCAAAAGCGATAAAACTATTAAAAGAGGCGGTTTTATTGGGCTGTCTGATTAGTTATTTTTATCTTAAAACAAATTTTTCTAATAAAATTAAAGATAAAGATTTTTTAGAGTTGTTGCAAAAATATTTCACAAAATACCCCAAAAGAAATTCGGACGAATATTTTGATTTTGTTAAATTTCGAGTAGAATGTATAGATGATTCAAATTCCTATATTCCTTGTTATATTTATGATTACAATAAACTTGCAATTTATAAAGAATTAGCAAAACTACATAAAACACAAAATAATAAATTAGAACACCTCAAATACATTGGATTAGAAAAATACGAAAGTAAATTTAATGCTACGGACATTCAAGATCATCGTGTTGATAGAAATATATCAAGTTCAATACTTTCTTTAACCTCTCTTGATGAGGGCCTAAGTTTTCCACCTACAAAAAAAAATGAAAAGAAACTTTTAGAGGTTTTTTCACAACAAAAAACCTTCAACAAATTTTATGAAGAATTTAAAAAATATAAAAGTGACAACCATCATAAAGAGATGATAAAGTTTTTTAGCAACAATGTAAAAAACTCATTTAGTATTATAAACGAATATGCAGAGCCTATAAAAGATTATTTTCCAGGAGAGCATAAAGCTATATCAAAATCTATAGACATAATAAGTTATGAGACAATTATAACACTCAATTTTTATGCCACAATGTTTCTTAATTTAGAAAAAAAAGAAAAGGAATTAGAACAAAAAAACAAAGAGTTAGAAAAAAAGAACGAAGAGATTCAAGATTTAATGGGGTCTTTTCAGCATATGTTTAGATCACAAGTTGGTTCAATTCAAAGCAATGCAGAGCATGCTAATAACCCCATTCACCATATGCAATATGTTCAAACTATGTTTGGTATTCTTGATGTTTTTAAATTTCTATCGGTTGAAAAAAGTGATTTAATTTCTATGTTGCAGGCAGATAATAACGGCAAGTCTAATTTAAAACTACTTTTAAAAAATGTTTTAAACATGTTAATTCAAAAATTACTACTTAACAGCCATACAAAAACTATCAGCCACCACTATTATTTTTATGCAAAAAAAACCAAAAAAATTGAAAAAAATATTGATATTTCTGTGTGGGATGATGATGGTAAATTCAGAGATTTAGAGCAAGAAATCAGGTCGGAGTGGGAAAGCGAATATAACAACTTGTTAAAAAAAAATATAACATTAGATGATATTTTAAAATTTTGTCAAAAGAATTTTTTTAAAATTGATTTGCAAGGCTTTGATAACCGAATTAAATTTGACGAATATGGAGTTACATCATCATGGCTTGCAATAATAATGACAGAGATTATTACAAATATTTTTAAATATTATTACTCATCATCTAATGAAAAAGCTATATTAAAATGGCAAGACGACAAAAAACATCAACACTTTATAAGCCAAAATCCAAGCGATGAAATTCAGTCTGGAAGTGGCGGAAAGGGTTTGATAATGTTAGATAGGATTTCAAAAAGAACCCAATGTTTATTTAAAAAAATAAAAAACCCTGATGAATATATTGTAGAATATGTTTTTTTGAATAAACTTTTAAAGGACAATGAATAATATTTTATGGGTAGAGGATTTTGGAGACAGCAAAGGTGCAAATACATATAGTTCAGTAACAAACAATGTATTAGGTGTGTTGACAAAAAAACATAACATTCAAATTGACGATGAAATAAACGAAAACGAGTTAAAGAATAGATTGGAAAAACATCATATTGTTTTAAAAACCAATTTGACAAGTGCTTTTGACTACATAAACAACAATTTGGATAAGGTTGATTTAATAATCCTTGACATTGATTTAAAAATAAAAGAAACAAGACAAAAAGAATCAGAACAAGTGGTGCAAATTTTAAACAACTTTTATGATGGCGATGAAAAAAAATTAAAACAAAAAGCAGGTTATCACATCTATACAGATTTAATATTTGAAAAACAATTCCCCAAAGAAAAAATTATAATTTGTTCCGATCATTTTGATAATTTAGGAATTTATAAAAAAGCATTTGAAGATGCAAAACTTATCCCACCAAAAAACATAACAAAAGAAAAGTTCAAAGATAGCGAAGGCAAAAAAGTCTGCAAAATGTATGACGACCCATACACCTCACTAAGACGAGGCATAATTATGGCTTGTGATTATTTTTTAAATGAATTAGAAAAAGAAGAGAATCAAACAGATCCCGCCAACAAAACAAACGACTTAAAGTCGCAGTTTGGTTTAGATAAAATACCGAGTGAGAATTTTTTCTATTTAAATGCTATTATTGAAAAAGATGAAGACAGGCTTAATATTGAGAGTGTTAAAGATTTTTTAAAAGCACTTAAATTATTTTTACCAGCCACAGAGCCAAACAACAAAGACAAGCTAAGTATTTTAAAAATTTTACTAAGAAATGTTTCGCACGAATGGCAAACAGACTTAAATTATGAACCAATCAAAGCAAAAAGAGAAATTTTTGGGTTCAATAATATCATAAAAACAACTAGAAATTGGATAGCTCATAGTAAAATTTTTGATGACATTGCAGAAAAAGATGTCGGTTTTATTTTTGTTTCTGCCATGAGGGCAATGTTTGTTTTATCTAATTCCACCCAAGAACATGAAAAAATATTGCTTAATTTGATTCAGTCAATAGATAGAAAAACAGAGTCAATATCTGCGAACGATGTAAAAAAATTAATGAAAAAAGAACATAAAACCATATTTTCAAAAAAAGGTGAATCTTTTCTTCCTCCGTATTTTTATGATAGAATTGTTAAATATATTCAAAATCCAAAAAATGAAAATGAATTTAGCAAAGATATATCAAAAGACCACTTGTATAACTTCTTTTGGTTTTATGTTAATAAAATAGAGAAAATAAACTACCCAAAAGACAAACCACAACAGGGGAATTTTTTGGATGATTTTACCTCCACCATTTATCCGCATAGTTTTAAATAGGAGAAATATACAATGCCAACTTTATCAATGTTTTATGGAATTATCATTTATATGTATTATTATGATGATAAAAAACACAACACTCCACACATTCATGCAAATTATGGGGAATATGATGTTGTGATTTCTATTCCTGATGGTGTAGTTATAGAAGGCGATATGCCAAAAAATAAATTAAAACTTATTAAGGCTTGGGTGGAAATTCATCAAGAAGATTTGATGGCAGATTGGAAATTAGCGACCGATGGGCTTGCTCCTCATAAAATTGAACCATTAAAATAATTATGTTAAAAGTAAAAAAAGTCCAATCAAATAGAAATTTAACTTTAAATATTGAATTGTCTGATGGGCGAGTTGGTGCATTTGATATGAAGCCGTTTGTCAATAAAGGGGTTTTTGTTGCCTTGCATGATTACGATAATTTTAAAAAAGTTCGTCCTTTTTTGTCTGGTATTTTGTGGGAGAGTGGGGCAGATTTGAGTGCTGATACTATATCCTGCGGATTGATTACAGATTAAATTTATTGTTCGGTGAAAATTGCAAATTGAAAGAGTTGTTTGGCAATAAAAATAAAGGCAATTAAAAACATACCAAGATTTATCAGCGACTAATTATTCTTACCCCTTTTCTTTTAAAGACTTTTTAACCGATAATTTATTTACTATTTTTTTGCCTGTTTTTTCTTCAATTTCTTGGCGTGTATTGCCTGCAATTGTGCCACCTTGATTTGCTATTGTTTTATTTTGCTCAAAAGTTTTTGGGTTTTTTTCTTTGCTAATTTCGGTAGTTGTAGCCTCTGCGAGCATATTAAGCACCAGCTCTAAGTTGCTCATATTGTCTCTTAGATTTTCTTTCTTTAAGTTTTTTAGTTTTTTGTAATTCTTTATATCAAATCCGCTCCAAGCTTTTGTAATCTCGTTAGTTAAGATAGCATACTCCAACCCTTTTTTAACACCACGATTATCCCATTCGTCCGTTAATTCTTTGCGGACCTCTATGCTTTTTAATCGTTGGTTTATCCACTCTTTGCTGTATCCTTTTTTAAGATAAGTATCCATCGCTCTCTCAAATGCCAATTCTGGATTCTCTGTTTCTTCTATTCGCTCATTGCCAACTTTTGCTAACCACAATTTGAACGGCTCTGCTTTTGGTGATGGAATAGATTGAATTAGACGCAACACCTGTTCGGTATTAGCAACATCTGTTTTATAATATTTACCATCTGACGATCTCATTTTCAGTTGGTTACAATTTGTAACCAACTGACTACCTTCTTTTTTCAGTCTGCTTTTTAAAACTTTCCAATAATTATTAGGATTAACACTTTTCGTTAAAACACCTACTACATCCACTATTGAAAAATACCACTGCTCTTGTTCTTCGTCCCAATGGGTGCGAACCTGACTTTGTTCAAATAATTTTATACTTGTATTTTTGCTCATAAATTTATTTTTTGAGTTTGTTTTGAAAAAATAACATATTATAGCACAAAATTATATAACACCCCAATGATTTTATAAGCGACTATTAGATATTCATCAAAACAATTCTTGCAGAGAAAGGACAAATATAAGTTGTTAATTTAAATTTGTCCTAACTTGTGTGTCTATCAATTTTTGGTAACAATTTTAACTTGTCAAAAAAATGACAAGCTTGTCATCTCACCTTTCTGAAAAATAATAGTTGATAATACGCTTTTTTATTTATTTTATTATTTTTACAGGAGATTTAACATGGGCGGATCCCCATCATAAGTGCAACACTCCAATAGGTTAAAAGGATATAATAAATCACTTTTTAACCTATCAAAATTAAGGAGTGATTATATGAAACAATATATCCAGTTAACCTGTGAGGAA
>QNFE01000055.1 GCA_003645455.1 Gammaproteobacteria bacterium
ACAAAATGCGCCTTTTAATAGCAAAAATTCGTCAAAGGACTTGCCATTTTCCTCATTTTTGTTATAAAAATGCACTATTTTCTGTCCTCTCTAAACAGCACTTGAATTATGCAAAGGTCTCTATGAAAATATCTAACAAATATTTTTTTTGTAGTAATCGTCTATAAAAATTTTAAAATCTGGCTCTGTTTTTTTCTGCTCGGCATCAAAGCTCTTAATTGATTTTGATACCTCTTTTATTATCATATTCTCGTGCTCTTCGTTGATTTCTTTTCCTTTAAAATATTTTACATATTGTTGAGATTTATGGCTGGCAAACCTATGAAAACTTTGCGAGCTTAGATTCTTTAAAACTCTCGCTGATGGGGTAAATTTTTGATCTTTAAACTTATTTATTTGCATTTTTAATGATGCCCTAAATGAATTTGAATTTTGATGACTATCTAATAATTTTGCTAAGCTTTCCATCTCTTTGCATATCGACAAACCCCAATCTTTAAGGTTTATTTTTTTACCATTTTTTTGCAACATTAAATTAGGAGATCTACCAAAATGAGCAACTTTTATCTCGTTCTCGTCAATTTCTTTTTTTTGTTGTGCGGATAAATTGTTACTATGTTTTAGGGTGCAGTAATAAATCCACAAAACCACAAAATATAACTGGTTGCGATTCACTCCTATGGGGCTAAATAAATCTACATCCGATGATCTTAATTCTACATATAGTATTCCATTTTCTTTGAGCGCCAGATTTGGGCTCTGGTTGAGTTCGCATATTTGTTTGGGGCGAACTGTGCTGTAATATTCGTTTTCAATTTGTAAGATATTAGAATTTAATTGCTGGTATTTATTATTTTTTATAATTGATAAATCGTTATATTTTTGGCATCTTGTGTTTATGGCTTGTTGCAATCCTTGAATATACTTAGCCAAATTATCATAATTTGCCTTAAAACCATTCTTGCTTTCAATGTTATTTTGATAACCTATGTCTCCCATTCGCAAAGATGTGGCATATGGATGATAATAAGTGCTATCATCTAATATTTTTAACTTTGTCGGTGCCCCTTGTAAAAAAGACTTACAAATAGCAGGCGAGCTACCGAATAAATATGGAATTAACCAACCCATTTTTTGCATGTTACGAATGCCTGACATATAATTAGATGTTATAAAATCTTGTATATTTTGGTTGCTATTTTCAAGCCTTGATAACTCTTGCCAAAATATATCTGAGAAAGAAAAATTAATGTGCACTCCGGTAATTGTTTGCATAAGTTTGCCATATCGCAGAGCCAATCCTTGCCGATAAATATGTTTCATCATACCCTGATTTGACTTGCCATATGTAGCAATTGGAATATGTTCTTCGTCTGCAATAATACATGGCATAGATGATGCCCATAATATCTCTTGTTCTTTTGTTATATTTTTATACACAAAAGAATGTAGATCGGTTAAAAATTGTAAAGATTTATCTATGTTATGCAAAGGAGGAGTAATAAGTTCTAACTGACTTTCACAAAAATCAGTTGTTATAAAAGAGTTGGTAAAAGACTGGCCTAGGGCATCAGGATGAGCTTTGTTGGATAAAAAACCATTTTTATCAACCCTCAGACTTTCTTTTTCTAAGCCTATTTTATAGTTGAATGCTTTATTATTTGCCGTTTTGAGATAATTTAATCTTTGTTTAATTTTATTTTGAGAGGCACTACAGGATGACATTTTTTAAGATTTAGTTGTTTTGTGTATTTGCAAAATAGAGTCATCAATGTTTGATAACAATGGTGGTTGCTCAGACCCTAATTGGGCGAGAAAAAGA
This sequence comes from Gammaproteobacteria bacterium, assembly GCA_003645455.1. Classification (GTDB taxonomy): domain Bacteria; phylum Pseudomonadota; class Gammaproteobacteria; order QNFE01; family QNFE01; genus QNFE01. The sequence goes on from QNFE01000055.1 coordinate 1,823, forward strand.
GGCAAGATAGCAAGAGATTCTTGTAAAAAATCTAATATCTTGTTGTCTGTTTGGTTTTTACCTGTCTTGATTGAGTAAAATAATTCTTTCATAGCTTTGCTATATTTGATTATTTTTTTCTCATTGATGACCATAGCTCCATTATATATCTTGTCAAAAGAATCGTAGATATTATCAATTTCTGCGACCTCAAGATATTTGTTTTTTTTAAAATTTGTAGTAATTTTACTTATATTTTGTAGTTGCTCCAATGTTATATGAATATATTGATCCAGATTATCTTCGCTCTTAGTTTCTGAAAAATTCACATCACTATCATTATCTGCACTAAAAACAGGATTGGTTGGGTAATCTTGTAAACCATCAACCGGTGTGACTCTTATACTTTCTTGTGCTTCTAATAAATTCTCTCTAATGCTTGCTATATCTTCTGCTACAAAAGTCTCTTTTTTTGCAAAAAAACTGTCTATAAAAACATTAAATTTGTTTAATATTTCTTGCCAAGATTTAGTTACAATTTCATCATTATTATCATTATCATCATTCTTGTTTGCAAGTTGTTCCAAATCATATTCCATATCTGCCAAATCATCTAAAAAATCATCATTGCCTGATGTTGTCGCAACATATCTAGATACTTCTTTGAGATTGTTTTTAAGGTGCTTTAAGTTAAGAGGATTATTGTTATCTTTATTGATATAGGCTTGTAGGATATTTTGTGTATTGTTACAAACATCATCAATTTCTGTTTTATTTTTTTTATCACCATTTAAAAATGACAACGAACGCAAATCTTGTTCGTTTTGTTGCAAAACATCATTATCTGGCAAAAATAACTCTAAGTCATGTTTGTCGTATAAATATTGCTGTAATTCGTTTTTATTTTCTGCTATTGCTATCTTATACAAAAAAAGACGATATAACTTATCTGCGATAATATCGTTAAACTTGCTCTCTGATGAGTGGGCTAATCTTGATATAAGTTTTTCAATTTTTGCCAGTAATTTGTTTTTATTTTTAAATTCAATGTTGTCGCTTAATAAACTTGCCTGTGATACTTGCCAAAAATCTTGTGCTTTTAAACTGGTAGATTTTTTTGCACATTTTGTAAAAACAGCTGATAATTCTGCTTGTGCCTGCTCGTTTTTTTCGTCTTGATAAAAAGATATTAAGGCTCTGACAAACTTCATTCTTTGTTTTTTTGCACAATATTGGAGCTGATCTGTTTTGGGCGGAACATATTTTGCAGGTAATAGTGGATGAAACAAATCAAAATCTAAAATTGGCTTTAAATCAAGATCTTGACGAATTTTATTTATAGGTTTTAAAAACACCAAAGGAGATATTTGTTTTTCTGTTACGTTGATATCCAAAAAACTATAAAAATTGTCTGTTATATCGCTAATATTTTGTAACAATGTGATGTCTTTTATGGGTTTGGTAGCAGATACAACATTTAATAATTGATAAATTTGACGAGAGATAAACTGCTCACTTAGCATATTTTTGCTTGACAATAAATCAGATATATTTTTTAATTTATCTTCACACTCCCTAATATTATCAGTGGTATTTTTCAGTATTTTGTGCGAAACCTGTAAAGTATTTGCCACAGAAAAAACAGACCTAAGAACGGGTTTTTGATTTGAATCGTATAGATTATCTTTTGTTTTATGCAAAGGTCTCATAGTATATCATCTGTTGTAATTTTGAATAATTTATATTCGTCAGGTTCAATAGTCGCTTCAATTTCGTTATCGTTGTCAACTATATGCAAAATAAAATCTGGCATAAATTCTCCATCAGCAAAAAAATAAATTCGTGGCTCAATGGGCTTTTCTTCTTTATCGTCCTTTTTTCCAAAAATGTCAATTTCTTCATCATCTGCTTTGGTTTTGAAGTTTAATTCACCTGACGGATATTCTGCGGTTATTATATATTTTTTTTCTAAGTTTTGCAATTTTAAATATTTGCTATCTGATAACACTTGCCACTTATTATTTTCATCAAGCACAACAAAATAGTAATTTTCATCATTAAAAGTTATGCCGTAACTTGTCATGCTAAGCTCTGCTCTCTCCATAGCATATTCCATTTTATTTGCCATTTTTTGAGCAAAATCTTTTAAATCTTCCTCAGGACTTGCAGTGCGAATGCTTAAAACTGCCATAGATATTATTATAGATATTATAGCAAGGCTTATCAAAAGCTCTATTAGGGTAAAGGCTAAATTATAGCGGATTCTCATTTTAATAATTTTTTATAGGCTATATTATCTGTTTCTTCCACAAACTCAAAACCACAATCATCTAAGGCTTTTTTAAACTTGATATTGTCTATTTTTGGCACTTGAATTCCCACCAAAACTCGCCCAAAATCAGAACCGTGATTGCGATAATGAAAAAGGCTAATATTCCATTCTTTGCCGAGAAAATTTAAAAATTTTAACAGAGATCCTGCAACTTCTGGAAAACGGAATCTGAATATTTTCTCATCTGTGACATTTAATGCTCGTCCACCTATCATATATCTTATATGTAATTTTGCCATCTCATTATTGGTTATATCTTCTGTTTTATAATTATTTTTTTGCAAACTATCGATGATTCTTTTTTTATTTTTATCCGTGGCTTTTATTTTGATTCCCACAAAAATTTGGGCCTCTGTTTTTTTTGCATAACGGTAATTAAATTCACTGATACTGTGGTTATTGATTATTTTACAAAACTTACGAAAACTACCAACTTGTTCTGGAATATTAACTACCAACAATATTTCTTGTTGCTCGCCAATTTCGGTTCTCTCGGCAATATGCCTCATTCTATCAAAATTCAAGTTAGCACCACTATTGATAACAATTATTTTTTTATTTTTTAATTTATGCTCGTTTATATATTTCTTTGCTCCTGCCACAGCCAAGGCCCCTGCAGGCTCCATCAAGGCTCTGGTATCATTAAAGATGTCCTTAATGGCGGCACACATCTGGTCGGTGTCCACAGTTATAATCTCATCGACAAATTGCTGACATATTTTAAAAGTTTCTGCTCCTACTTTTTTAACAGCAACTCCATCGGCAAACATTCCTACTTTATCAAGATTCACTCTTTTTTTTGCTTTTAAAGATAGCAACATAGCATTCGCATCAGTGGGTTCTACACCTATAATTTTAGTTTCAGGATATAGATATTTAATATATACGGCAATTCCTGCGATAAGCCCACCGCCACCAACTGGCACAAAAATATAATCATTTTCGCGACTTTGGTTACAAATTTCTGTGGCAATAGTGCCTTGTCCTGCGATGGTATCAGGATCATCAAATGGATGAATAAAAGATAGATTTTGCTCTTTTTGGATTTTTAAAGCACCAAGATGTGCCTCATCATAACTATCACCTATTAGAATTATTTTAGCTTTTAGGGCTTTAACTGCCTCAATTTTGATTACAGGGGTAGTTAAAGGCATAACAATGGTCGCCGGGATTTTTAATTTCAAACAAGATAGGGCAACTCCCTGGGCATGATTGCCCGCAGACGAGGTTATAACGCCTTTAATATTTTGTTTTTTGGAGAGCTGATAAATGCGATTAAAGGCTCCGCGTAACTTAAAAGAAAAAACACTTTGCAAGTCTTCTCGTTTAAAGAATATCTTGTTGCCAAAACGAGATGATAGATTTTTTGCCAAATCTAATGGGGTTTCGATGGCAACCTGATATACCGAGGCACTTAGGATTTTTTTGACATACTTATTTTGTAAATTCATCCGCATATCATACCCCAACCACTTTATTTTTGTGTTTATTTTTTTTAAGAGACTTTTTACTTTTATTCCATAATTTTTATAAAAGCACCAACTCGTATTGTTTTTTGCCATTCTTCAAGGGCGATGGCTGCTTTTTTGGCATAAATTTGTTTTTTTATTTTTTCTCTTAATTTTTTGTTGTCAATATCTATGTCTCTTTTGTTAGTAACTTGTAGAATATGGAAGCCATATTCAGTAATGAAAGGATTGCTAATCTGATTTATTTTTAATGAATATGCAGTTTTTTCAAATTCAGCCACCATGGAGCCTTGTGAGAACCAACCAAGATCACCTCCTTTTTTGGCAGAACCAGGATCCTCGCTAAATTCTGCTGCCATCATGGCAAAATCCTTACCATTTATAATCTGAGTACGAATATCAGTAATTTGACGAGCAATAGCCTTAACATCACTATCTCTGCTTGCTCTGATTAAAATATGTCTTGCTTTCAATTGCGTTTCTTTTTTGCTGCCCCCTCCTCTTTTGTCAATAACTTTTAAAATATGAAAACCGTTGGCAAGTTTTATAACCTCACTTACATCACCTTTATTCAAAGCAAACACCGCATCATATAAAACCACAGGAAGGCTTGACTTATCTTGCCAACCTAATTTTTTAATCTCTAAATTTGGGTTGTTAACAAAAGATTTTATATCCTGCCCTTCTTGCCATTTTTTTCTGATACCATAGGATAAATTTTGATTCTCGTCGTCTTTTGGAATTAAAACATGAATAAGATTGATCTTTATATTTGAGATAACTTTTTTATTTCTTTTTTTGATAACCTGATTGATTTCTTGCTCGGCAATAGCCACTTTAGATTGAATTATCGTATTTTGCAATCTTTGGATTACCGACTGTTCTGCTATACTTTGACGAAACCTGTTGTAGTCCATGCCCTTGGATGTGATATCAGAGTGTAATTTTTTAACTGTTATGTTATTTGATTTAGCAATTTTTTTTATCATCTCGTCTGTTTCCTCAACTGATGACTTTATGCCATGTTTATTAGCGTATTGGACTTGCAATTTATTGTTAATAAGTTGTTGGATGACGTTATCTAATGATTTATTTTTTAGTAATTTTTTAGAATTTGCTAATTTTAGAACCGAACTCTTAGCATACTTTATGTCGGACGATAAAATTACATCGGAATTTACCGTTACCATAACTCTGTCAATTAAACTTCTTGAATGAACCACTGTAACTGATAACACCAGCAACAACAATAACATTATGGATAAAGTTGTATTGTGTGAATTCACTAGATAATATTTTTTATATTGTTTAAGTATTGCACTCTTTCATCATTACTACCCATAGCAACATTACCAAAAATAGTTGTTTTGGATTGCATTCCACAGAATCCAAAAATACCAGTTTCATTGACAGTTTTAATCGCACTATCCATACCAATTTTTTGAAGGATTTCGTTTGGATTGCCGGCGTTTATAATGCAATGAGCTGTTTTGCCAGATAATAATCCTTGCGCCCCGGTTTCAGTATATTCATAAGCGTAACCATTGCTAAATATTCGATCAATAAAACCTTTTAACATCGCAGGCATTTGGCTCCACCACAGAGGATATACAAAAATAATATTTTCAGCCCAATCTATCATATCTTGATATTTTTTAACATCATCCGGAGCATCTGCCCCCATAAATGAATATTGAATATCAGCAAATTCAAGCACCGGATTAAATTTATCGCCATATAAATCAATAAATTTTAGCTCATCACCTTTTGCGATGATAACCTTTTGCACCTCATCTGCCACAGCTTTGGTAAAACTCTTAGGGTTGAGATGACTGTATATAATTAAATGTTTCATAATAATTTAGTAAAAAAGTTAGTATTTTAACATAACAAAAATATAAGTCAAGTTTTTAAGGAAGTCCTGCATTAAGTATCCAAAATCAACCAATGAAGTCAGTTTTGACAAGGGGGCATGCCCCCTTGTTAGATACCGATCAGATTTTTCTCAACTCTATTAATGTATGTCCAAAACCTATATTTTCAATTTTGTTGCTAATTTTCAAATTCGCTTGTTTGATAAAATTTTCAAAATCTGTGAGTTTATACATCCGAGAATAACCATTTGCCATAGCAGTAAAATATAATGAAGTATTGACGATACAAAATGATGCCTCTTCATATTTTTGGTTGTCCCAAAATGTTTCTAAGATATATATTTTGCCATTTTTAGTAAGATATTTTTTAAATTTTTCTAAGATAATAGGAATATGCTCGTCGGCAAAGCAGTCTAAAAACTGACTAAAAAATATAACATCATAACTCTCATCAAGTTCAAAATCATCCAAGACATTTAAAGGATAATATTTGACTTTTTTGTTTTTTAATAAACCCTCTTGGGCGGTTTTTATCTGCTGCGGTAAGTCTGCCATCGCAACTTTTGAGGCGTTATCATATTCAAGAGCTTTTTTGATAAATTTACCAGTATTGCCACCAACATCCAATAATTTTATTGCTTTGTTTTTAATAATAATCGGCAAAATTTTGGCAAATGAATTATCAGAATAAAAGTGATCAAAATTAAACCAACTTGTTTTGGCAGGCTCTGGCAAGTTTTTCAATAATGGATAAATTGTCTCATATTTTTTATCTTTATCAAAAACTTCTAATCCTGCGGGTTTTCTCTTATCAATTGATTGCTCCAAATTAAACAAACCCTGATAACAAACATCATTTGCATAATCCAGATTAACTTTTGTCATCTCATCCTTGACAAACATAAATCCCGTCAAGGATAAAAACCATTTATTATCTTTTAACTCAACCACATCAATACTCAAACAAGACTCCAATAAAACAGTTATGCCATATTCTGATATATTTAATTTTTGGCTAATCTGTGTCGTCTCTAATCCCTGTTGGTGTTCTTGTAAAAATTTTAAAATTCCTTTTTTTTTGGCAACCTGCACTGCTTGAAATGTAAAAGGCGACAGAGCGATTTTTTGGGCGTTAAATCTTGCTTGTTTGGCAGTTATTTTGTTGTTTATTGTCATATCATAGCACCGTTAATATTGATAGCTTGTCCGTTGATATAATCGGCTTTTTCCGAGCATAAAAACGACACCAAATAGGCTACCTCATCTGCTGTGCCAGCTCTGTTGGCAGGCACCAAATTTTTTATAAGTTTATCATCAAATACTTTATCACTCATCGGTGATTTTATAATTCCCGGCACGACAGTATTGACAGTTATGCCTTTTTTTGCCATCTCTTTTGCCAAAGATTTTGAGGCAGCTATAATCCCGGCTTTAGAGGCGGCATAATTGGTTTGTCCACGGTTGCCGATAACCCCTGCTACGGATGAGATTGAGATAATTCGCCCCCATCTTGATAATGACATCGGCATTAAAAGATTAGAGGTTACATTAAAAAATCCATTGAGATTAGTATTTATTATATCAGTCCATTGATTATTTTTCATCCCCATCATCGGTGCATCATCGTTGATTCCGGCAGTATTGATTAAAACAGAAATAAGATATTTTTTGTTTATTTTTTCAATCGCCGTTTTTGTTTGTTTATTGTCGCTTATATCAAACTGCACAGCCTCTGCACAGCCTCCTAAACTTTTAATTTTTTGAACTATTTGACAAGCTTTATTTTGGTTATTCATATAATGCACAAAGACAAAAAAACCATCGGATGATAATTGTTTGGCTATTGCCTCGCCGATTGCCCCTGTTGCCCCTGTAACCAAAGCGTATTTCATAACTGCCACCGAGGTTGTGCCGCAATACCCAAATCTTTGTCAATATTATTATTTTTAAAATGACGAAAGCCTGCATAAGCTATCATCGCTGCATTATCAGTGCAATATTTCAATGGCGGATAAAAAACCTCTCCGCCTATTTTGGTAAATGTATTTTTCATATTTAGCCTTAATTGTTTATTTGCTCCAACTCCGCCTGCTATTATAATATTTTTTATGCCTGTTTTTTGGCTTGCTTTTAAAGTTTTATAAGTTAACACCTCAACCACCGCATTTTGAAACTCTTTTGCTATGTCAGATTTATCCTGCTCACTAATAGTTTTTTGTTTTTGAGTATATAACAAAACTGCAGTTTTTAAACCACTAAAACTAAAATCAAAATTATCTTTTTTTATCATCGGTCGGGGAAATTTTATATTTAATTTTTTGCCTTTCTCGCTTAGTTTGGATAAAATCGCACCACCGGGATACGGCAACCCCAATAATTTGGCAGTTTTATCAAATGCCTCCCCTGCGGCATCATCACAACTCTCACCCAATAATTTATATTCCCCGAAATTCTTAACCTGCAATAACATCGTATGTCCGCCTGAAACCAACAAAACCAAAGCCGGGAATTTTGGCTTTTTATCCGCCAACATAGATGCCATTATATGCCCCTCCAAATGATTAACCGCAATGGCAGGTTTTTCCAAAGCAAATGCAAAACTTTTAGCGAATGCGACCCCTGTCAACAAAGCCCCAACCAACCCTGGACCTTTGGTATAGGATACCGCATCAATTTGTTGTTTATCTATATCGGCGATTTTTAAAGCCTCTTTCAACAACAAAGATAATTTACGAATATGATCACGCGAGGCAAGCTCCGGCACCACACCACCATATTCATTATGAAGTTCAATTTGACTATGCAAACAATTAGCGATTATGCCATCTTGCTCGTCATAAATAGCAATGCCTGTATCATCACAAGAGCTTTCAATTCCCAGTATTTTCATTTTTAAAGTAAATCAATAAACATATAAATCATAAAACCGTAGGGGCGGATTATCATATCCGCCCAAATTCCACAAAACCACAAAAAAAGAATCAGTCATTGCGAGGCGGACGAAAAAATGGCACAATATCAGGTAATTAAACCGCCGCGGCAATCTCGTGTTATTATACGCTCTTTATGCTTTGGGTTTTGCTTTTGTCACAGGTTTAGTGTAACACCCTACGAGATTGCTTCTGTCTTCGCCTTGTGGCGAATTTCTCGCAATGACGGAATTCTTTTTTGTTTGGTAATTGCTTATGTTTTAGTTGTCTCACAGTCTCATAGGAGGGGAATTGTTCATTTTTTCAAAAAACCATACTCATAAACTTTTGGTTCAATTTTTTGGGCGAGGGTTTTCAAATTTTCTCGCAAGTTTTTAATCAACTCCATATATTTTTCATCATCGCTTTTGTTATTCATGCGGCCTGCTTTGCCTCGTCCTTGAAAGTGTTCGCGAATATCATAAACGGAAGCATTTACATTGTTATTATTTTGCTGGTGATAATAACTCCATAACTTTTCTCCGGCATCAAAAACCTGTTTTGCCTCTGCTGAAAATTCTAATTTTTTAACATCTTTTTGGTTTTTATCATCAAACAAGCCAGGGTTTTTCTCTGGTTTTATTTTGCCGTTTATGAAATCAGTCATAAAGGAGCTGGCAAATTTTTCTTTTGCATTAACCTCAACTTCGGTGAAAGGTATCCAATGGTTGGTGCCGTCTTTTGCTGAAATTCTATTTTGACTATGAAACAAAGTAAAAGATAGACAATCATTTTGAAATTCAATATCTGTTTGCCAGCTATTATTGTTTTCTAACAAGGGGACATGTCCCCTTGTCAAAGCTTTGTTTTTTGATGGCTCATGAGGGTATAAAAACTGATCCCTATCATTTAACCAAGTGGCTTTGATGCAATGGCGGACGGCAAAATAAACATAACATTCAACAATGTTTTGCTGACAAACATCAATTATTGTAAAGCCTGCTTGTTTTGGTATGTTTTGACTATTTAGCCTACAATAACTTTGGTGTTGAAAGTCGCTTCCAACACTAAATATTTTGGCAATGTTATTTTTTATGTTTTTTTGTCGTTTTTCTATAATCCAATTATTTATATATTTTACATTTTCGTAGGAATAAAACCATTTGTTGCAGGTAAGCCTACCTGTTTTATCGTAAACATAAGCACAAATCTGTTTAAATTTTTCTTTTTTGCTTGTATCCCAAATTTGAAAACCTATTGGAAATTGTCCTTTTACATTATCAAATGTATCCGCTGGAACTATAAAACATTTTTCTAATTTTGCTAAAAAATTATTTCTAAAAATTTTATAAAAGGGAGCATTGAAAATTTTTAATTTTGAAAAAATTGCGATATTACAGTCTTTTGCTTCGTTGTAAATTCTAGCCATAAATTGTGAATATAATTCTCGCTTTCCTTTGCCCATAAATTCGTCATATATATGTCGTTGTTTTGTTAAATTTACACCACTTTTCCCTACTTCTTTTCCTTTTTTGGTTCCTTTTTTAGCATTGGTTTCGGCATAAGGCGGATTGACATAAACTACTAATTTTTCTCTTTTTTCTTTGTCGTTGATAATCTCTTGGAGCGACTCTGGTAATTTGTCAAAATCATCGTTTAAAAAATCAAAAGCAAAAACATGGGAGCTCAAAAGATTTGCCCCATTTTTTATGCGATCTTTCATCACCTCAACATCTTGGGTGTCTAAGGTTGAAGCATAGATATTATATTTATTGCTAAGCCCGGTTAAAAGATTGCCAGTGCCTGCGGCACAGTCCCAAATATAATATTCATCTTGCCAGTTTTCTCCCAATACATCGCTTAAATATTTTTGTGATAACTCGACCCAAATCCTGGGGGTAAAAAAACTACCCTTGCGTTCGCGAATATCTTGTGGCACCAACAAATCTCGGCGTTTGATAATATAGTCCCAATACTCTTCTCTGGGCGGTCTCTCATATTTTAGCCAAAATTCATTATGGGCTATTTGTTTGTCGGTAAATGTGGCTTGTTTTGAGCTAAACATTCCTAACTCGTCAATTTTTCTGTCAAGTTCGTATTTATCATTTTTCAACAACACAAAAAGTTTTTCTTTTAAGGTTTCGTTTTCAATTGATAGTAAATCAGCAAGATAAAAATCGCCATCAATAATTCTGTTTTTTTTGGCAATATCCCAGTTGACAATAATTGTCGGTTTAACAGTTTGCAACCATTTGTTATAAATTACAATAAAATTATTTTTGTCAATCTGAGTTTTTGTTATGCCAAATTTGCCAACAATAAAATTGGTTTTAATAAAATTTTTAAGCTCTTTGTCGTCTTTTTCGTAATTAAAAACAAATGTATTTTTATCCAAAATACGATGCACTTTTTGCAAAAGCAGATTAAACTCACGAGAGTCGTGACAAGATGGGGTAACGCTCCAATTAAAATCATTAAGATAAAAAATCTCTTGAATATCGTTATAGGGGATAAAGCCGATTTTTGTCGCATCAAAGGCTCCGAGCATAACAGGTGGCAAGAATTTATCAAATGTGCGGGCTTTGCCAATAGTTAAGATTAGCTGGACGAATGATTTATATATGTCGGCTTTGCCTTTTTTAGCCTCCGCCCACAACAAACTTTGATGTTCCAAAAGATCAGATGCACTTTGGTGCATAGCAACACAAAAATCAACATCACCGATTATTTTGGTGTTGTCATACAGCCAAAAATAATCTTGTGCTACTTTGTTTTTTAACTCTTCTTCTCGTATGTTTAAATTATATGCCATTAATTTTTAATCATCAGAACTCAACCATTGTTTAGATAGACTTTTTTCGCTCGCAATAGCACACAATTTATTTTCAAAATCATGCCCATCTACCTTTTTTTTTATTTGAATTTTGAGATTTTTGTTTTTTAAGAGCAACGGTAACCATAACAATATAAGAAAAAAATGATAATTATAGCAATTTCAAAACTTATATGAGACCTTTGCATAATTAAATAAAAAATGCTATAATAACAAACAATCTTAACTTTTACAAATCAAATACTATGTCCTGGAAAAACACCGCACAACACTCATTGCTGATGCCATGTTAGT
>QNFE01000056.1 GCA_003645455.1 Gammaproteobacteria bacterium
GCGAATGTATATGCGTGAAATGGGAGTTGTTGATCTCTTAACTCGCGAAGGTGAGATAGAAATAGCCAAAAGAATTGAAGAGGGTTTAAGAATTACCACCGATGCCCTCTCATCCTACCCTGTAGCTGCAAAACTTGTGATAGATTTTTATCACAGGGTAACAAATCAAGAGGCAAAACTTACCAACCTTATTAAAAGTTTTGTTGATTTAGAAGCACAAGAGTTTGAAAAAAAACAAGAGGCGATGATAGAGGAATATAAACAAGAACAAGAAAGAGAGAAGGAAAGAGAGAGAAAAAGGGAACAAGAAAAAAATAAAAATCAATATGGCAACAGCATTATTGATGATGATAACACAAAAGAGGAAGAAGAGGAAGAAGAAGATGCAGTTGAGGATAACAAAATAAAATTAGAAGATGCAGCTCCTCGTTTTGATGATTTGGAGATTCAATACAATAAACTTAAAAAATTATTTAAAGCAACGAGAAACCCCCATCATAATGCCATCATCACTCGCAAGAAAAAAGACATTCAAGATAGGATGCAAAACTGTAAATTTGCTTTGATATTTATTCATTATATGGCACAAAACCTAAAAGACACCACGATGAAAATAAGAGTTGAAGAAAAACAAATTCGCCTGATGTTTTTAAAGAAATGCAAACTTCCGCGTAAACAGTTTATGAAAATATTTCGCAGGAATGAGGCCAATGCCAAACTCACTACTAATATCATCAAAGAATTTCCAGATAAAACTGATAAAATAAAAGAGTTTGCGCCAGAGACAAAACTTTGCCAAAAACGTATAGGCAAGTTAATTGAAAACACCTATGTTAATTCCAATCAACTCAAACAAATCTATGCTGAGATGTCAATCGGGCTGAACTTAGCAGCCAAGGCTAAAAAAGAAATGGTTGAGGCTAATCTGCGTCTTGTTATCTCCATCGCCAAAAAATATACCAATCGAGGGTTACAATTCTTAGATCTGATTCAAGAGGGCAATATCGGGCTTATGAAAGCTGTTGATAAATTTGAATACCGCCGAGGATATAAGTTCTCCACCTATGCCACTTGGTGGATCCGCCAAGCCATCACAAGATCGATCGCCGACCAAGCTCGCACCATCCGCATCCCCGTGCATATGATCGAAACAATCAATAAGTTAAATAGGGCATCAAGAAAACTACTGCAAAAAAATGGCAAGGAACCTACTCCCAAACAACTATCAATTGAAATGGAAGAGCCTGAGGCAAAAGTGAGAAAGGTTCTTAAAATATCAAAAATGCCAATATCAATGGAGACACCGGTAGGAGATGATGATGATTCAAGTATTGGGGATTTTATCGAAGATGGCAATGTAATTTCGCCTGCTCATTCGTCTCAAAGATTAGGGTTATCAAAGGCTGTGCAAAATGCTATTGAAACCTTAACAGAGAGAGAAAAGACTGTTTTAAAGATGCGATTCAACATTAATAATAATGCAAATTACACATTAGAAGAGGTTGGCAGACAATTAGAGGTCACCCGTGAGAGAGTTAGGCAAATTGAAGCCAAAGCTATCCGCAAACTTCGTCATCCGACACGCTCTGTTAATTTAAAAATATTTATGGAAGACTAATAAGAGCAGTTATTTAAATTGATAATTGATAGTTAATAATTTAGTATTGCATATTGCCAAAAATCATCAACACTATCAAAATCAGCAGACAATATTTTATTGCTGTTATTGATAAGGTTATAAGCTTGGATAAGAGTTTTTATGGGGTTTTTAATATCAATGCCAGTAGCAGATGTAGATTTACTAAGTTTTATGTTATTATTATTTTTTATTAGGTCAAAATGGGCAAACTTAATCGATGAGAAATTAAATATTTGCTTTAAAAATTGTTGGGTAGCGACACTAAACAATAAATCAGCACCTTTGATTGAATGAGTTATTTTCATATTGTAGTCATCAATCACATTTGTAAATAAATATGCCATAATACCATCTTTTCTTTTAATGACAAAATCACCTAAATCCTGCTTTATATTTTGTTGTTGTGTGCCTAAGATTAAATCATTAAATTGCCACATTTTATCAGGACTTTTTATTCTCAAAGCTGAATTTTTTTCAGTTATATTTTTGTCTTTGCAAAAACCGCTATAAACATATCCATGCTCCCCTTGGGCGCTGTGTTGTTTGATAAGAGGGCGAGTGCAATCACATCCATAGAGCATATTTTTTTGTTTTAAAAGGTTAAGATAAAATTTATAATCCTCGTTATAGTGAGATTGGTAATAAATTTTACTATTATGTTCAAAGCCTAATTTTTCTAAGGATTTTAAGGTAAATTCTAAATAATTTTGACGACAACGATGGTAATCCAAGTCATCAATTCGCAACAACCATTTGCCGTTATTTTTTTTAATATACAGATAGGATATCATAGCAGCTACGATGTTGCCAATGTGTAAGAATCCTGATGGGGTGGGGGCAAAACGAGTTATAATTTTTTTTTTATTATTTTCGTTATCCATGCTCCCGCTGTTCTTCTAATTCTTTACAATTTATGCACATAGTAGCCATAGGACGAGCCTCTAAGCGATGTATTCCGATCTCATCGCCGCATGAATTACAAAAACCAAAACCATCAGAATCAAGGCTAATAAGGGATAATTCTATTTTGTTCAATAGTTTTCTTTCTCTATCACGGGTTCGCAGTTCAAAAGAAAACTCCTCCTCTTGGGTGGCACGATCGTTAGGGTCTGGGTGGGCTCCGACATCGTGTTTCATATGTTGCATAGTTTTGTCTACCTCTTGCATAAGATCATTTCTGCGATCTTGTAGGATTTTACCAATATAAGATTTCATAGCAGGACTCATGTATTTTTCATTATTGACCTTACGGTATTTTGAATTATCGCTCATAATTATCGCCTATAATTAAATATAGTTTTTGAAATAAAACTCGATATTTTAACAAAATCTTTTATGTATTGCAAATTTTTAGTGTTGTTTAAGGTGCAAACATAAAGAGTGCATTGCAAGCCTTGTTTTCCAATAGGGATAAATTTAATTTGTCTTTCATCTATCATGCTAAAACTCACCCATTGTGGTAAAGCACAAACCCCAATATTTGATGCAACTTTTTGTATCATCATCTGGGTTAGTTCTGTATTTTGTCTGTATCTGGGAGCTAACCCTGCTGGATGTAAAAATTTTTTATATACATCCAATCTATGTTCTGGCACAGGATAACTAATTAATGTCTGGCGACTTAAGTCTTGTTCTGTAATGTATTTTTTATCTGATAAATGGTTACGAGTTGAGACTGCAAGCATCAGATTATAATTAAAAATAGGAGTAAAATTTAAATTTTTATGATCTATTTTTGCGGATGTTATAGCCACATCCACTATACCATTTAACAAAGAATTGATGGGTTCAAATTGTAAAACTTGTGATATATCCATATCAACAGTTGGTTGAATTTTGCGATATTCGTTCATAGAGGGCATAAGCCAATCAAAGCAACTATGGCATTCAACAGCAATATGTAACCTTCCCGTATTTCCTTTTTTAATCTGCTGCAATTGATTATTTACTCTTTTTATTTTGGGGACAATATTGTTGGCAAGTTTTAATAATTTTTTACCTGCATATGTCCATGTCAAAGGACGATTTTGCCGATTTAAAATTTTTATTTGATAATAAGATTCCAACTTTTTAACCTGGTGGGATAGAGCAGATTGAGTAATGCAAAGCTCATATGATGCTCCCACAAAAGATCGATGTTTGTCTATGCTTTGTAATGCCTGCAAGTGTTTTATATCAATAAACATAACAAGTTATATGAAAAAAATTCATATATTATACAAAAAATATAATTAAATTTCATATTATTTTTTATTAGATACCTTTGCATAATTCAAGTGCGATTTAGGGAAGACAGAAAATAGTGCATTTTTACTATAAAAAGGTGTATTTTGGGTGTTTTATAGATTGTGCTTGAATTATGCAAAAGTCTCTATTATAATGTTTGTTTTTTATTTTTGTAGAATCCCATGAAAATCCACAAAATTATTTTTATAACAACTCTGTCTATAGCAATTAACCAAACAGCAATGGCAGAAAATAGTTATTTAGAGCGTAAAAATTCTAATTTAGAGATTTTCATTGAAAAACCTATTATTACGAAAGATGAGATAAAAATCCTCCAAGAAACAAGACAGATAGATGAAAATAAAAATTTAAAACAAGTTTTGGGTTCATCTTCTAATGTCTCATCGGCAGGAACAAGTGTATCAGGTGTCAGCATTCAGGGGACACCAAAAAGATTTAACTCTATTTATTGGAATGGCATAGAGCTTACCGACCCATCTGCAATAGGGTTGTATAACCCATCTTTTTCATATTTTACGATTAATCCTCAATCACAAATAATCATCAATAGCGAATCAACCTCAATTTTAAAAGGAGCAGGCACCACAGGATCGGTGGATATAAAAAATAAAATAAAACACAGTTATATATCAACCGCGATAGGCAACAATGATTATAAAGAAAGTTCCGCCGGAATATATAACAATCAAGATTCAATGGAGGCTGCCATAACCATCACAAAATCTCAAATAGATAATCTATCGGCTATCTCAAACAAAGAAGATGAGTTTGACAAAGATTCAGAGCGAGATAAAACCGAATCATTCAAAACAACATTTAATTTTGCCAAAATTTGGAATAAATATAATAAAACTAACATTGATTATTTAAAAAGTAATTCAAAAGAGGAGTATGATTCAACGTTCCCCTATAATAACCCAGATGATAAAACTCTGTGGGCGGATAGAAAATTCAGTGCAGGTGGCATAAGCCATAGTTTTTTTTACAACAATGCTTTTAGGCAGACTAATTTAAAAACAAATCAAGTCAAATCTTTTACCGAAAATACGGCTATTTTTTCAAACGATATTCAATCAAATGTAGTAACAAATGAGATAAACCATACCGAGCCTTTTGGTAATAATTTTTCAATTTACTTAGGTGTGAGAGAAAAAAAAGAACATGTAATAATAGATACACAAATAAATAAAGAAAAATCAAATTTTGCAAAAATTGGCGGTTTTATATGGGATGATGGCAGTTTAAAAATATCTGCCACAACCAAGAGCAATGAATTTAAGAACAAAAAAGAGACCACCTATTCAAAAGATGATGCTTATTTTATCAAAAAAACTATAAATTTTGGCATAGAGCAAGAGTTTTCCCCTTTTTATAGCCAATCAGACACAACAAAAGCCCCTCAACTTTTATATATTTATAACCCATATGGAGTTGCTAATTATGATTTAAAAGCCGAAAGAGTGTTGCAAAAAAATTATGGTTTATTATATAAGAACCCAGTTTTTGAAGCAAATTTAACGGTTTTTGATAAAAAAATAACTAATTATATAGATTGGCAAACAATAAATCCTATAACTTTTCAAGGACAATATCAAAACATAAACGAGGCGACAATAGAGGGCAATACTTTTTTTATAACAACGAGATTGCCATTTTTGAGCGAGAATCATAGCCTGAATTATTCAATAACAAAGATAAATAAAGCAGAAGACAAGCAAGGGATGAGATTAACAGAAAACCCTAATCACATAACGACCGCCTCATATTCGTTTATAAAAATAAAAGACCAAGAATTTAAATTAAATTATCGCAGACAAAAAGGGCAACTTGCCGCAGGATCAACCGTAAATAATCTCACAGAAATCAAAGATTATTCTCTGATAAATGCTTCATATACTTATTATTGGAATGATAATTTTAAAACAGATTTTACAGTTGAAAACATAAAAGATAAATTTTATGAAAAAACCAAAAATTACCAAGGAAACCCACGACAAACAAAAATACAAGCCACTTTAACTTTTTAGGTTAATAATAAGAGACCTTTGCATAATTCAAGTGCTGTTTAGAGAATGCAGAAAATAGTGTATTTTTATAGCAAAAATGAGGAAAATGGCAAGTCCTTTGGAGTTCCTCGCTACACTCGTGATGACGAATTTTTGCTATGAAAAGGCGCATTTTGTGTATTTTATAAATTGTGCTTGAATTATGCAAAGGTCTCAATAAGGTTGTCGCTACAATAAAATCACTTATTACGATAAATTATAGCAATTTATCGCTTTAAGTGATTTGTTAATAGGATAGAAAAATATTTTTTATCTAATCGGTTTTGGTTGTATTTTTTCTTTTTCTTGTTGCATTTTTTGAATAAAATCTTGGTGTTTTTTAAATATTGCTTGTTGCTCTTTTTGCAGCAATTCTAGCGCTGGACGATAGGTTTTTTCAAATTTATCCCTTGCTCCTGCCATCTCTTGCTGTTGTGATTTCATGTGTTCTGTATACTCTATCCTTTGTTTTTCTTGCAATAGTTGCATTTCATTGGCATATGCTTGCTGTAGTTTTTGTTGCAGGGCATGATGTTCTTGCATTTTTTTCATACGATCTGTGTGTTTTTTTGCTATTTCTTGTTGTTGTTTTTGCCAATCATCTTGGTTGAGTTGTTGCATGTTGTTAGGGTCAGTTGGCAAATTTTGGGCAAAAGATAAAGATGGTAACATAAAAAATACCATTGTTAATATATAGTTTTTCATAATTTTTTCCTAAGATTTAAAAGAAAAAGGGGCAGAATAATTCGCCCCTTTTTTGCAATAAAAAAATAACTCTAAGTTATTTTTTATCAGCTTGTGGTGCAGGAGCTGCCACAGGAGGTTGTCCATAAGGAGCGCCATAACCGCCACCATAAGGAGCGCCATAACCGCCACCATAAGGAGCGCCATAACCGCCGCCATTGTAGCCATTATAACCACCACGATTATAACCATTGTAACGATTATAACCGTTGCCATAGACATTTGAGTTGCCACGACCACGACCTGAAAAACTCATATCAAAGTCACCGTCACCCCAACCACTACCGTTGCCATTACCATTACCGTTATTGCCCCAGCCGTTGTTGCCCCAGCCGTTATTGTTAAAAGGACCCCACCAAGCTTGGGCTGATGCTGATATAAGCATAGTTCCTGTAAGGGCGGCAACTGTTAATAAAGATTTTAATTTCATATGTTTTCTCCAAAAAGATTTAAGTTAAGTAAAAAAATAAAAATAGCACTATTTAAAAGTATAAGAACAAAATGTGAACATAAATACAAAATAACTTTATTTTTATTCCACGATTTTTATAAATTAGTTAAAATATAATTGAACAATATATATTTCAAAAAATTTAAAAACTGATATTTTATATTAAAAATTTAAAAATTGCAAGTTTTTTTTATTTTTTACAATTTATACTGTGCCAAACATTATCTTTTTGTTTTTTTATTTGCAACGCACTGAGCTTTAAATTCCAAACACATCCTGTATCTATTCCGTAAATATATGGTGACTCATATCCTTTTAATGTGGCCCAGTGTCCGAATATTATTTGCTTATCATTTTTTTTGTGTTTTGATAACTCATACCAAGGATAAAGATTTTTATTTTTATTGTTAGGGGAATTATGATTTATAAAATCTAACTTACCTTTTATAGAGACATATCTCATTCTAGTGAAGGAGTTGACAATAAAACGCAACCTATCGTATCCTGATAATTTGTCTGACCATTTGTTAGGCAGGTTACCATACATTTTTTTAAGAAATTTTAAATAATCATCAGATTGCAAGACTTTCTCTGCTTCTTTTGCATATAAAAAGGCTTGTTTTTGGTTCCAAAATGGATAAATCCCAGCATGCACTATTAGAGTATTTTTGCTATCATCGCAATAAATAAAGGGTAAAAAACGCAAATAATCTAATAATTCTTTTTTATCAGATGCCCGATAAATTTTGTTTAGGGTGTCGGATTTATTTGGTTTTTTAAAGTTATTTGCTACCACTAGGCAGTGTAAATCATGGTTGCCGAGTACAGCTTTGGCACAACTGCCCAATCCTTTAATAAACCTTATAGTTTTTAAAGATTTGTTGCCACGATTGATTAAGTCACCACAAAACAGTAATTTATCTTTTTTTTCGTCAAATTTTATTTTATCTAAGAGTTTTATTAAGTTATCATAACACCCTTGCACATCTCCTATCGCATAGGTTGCCATTTTATTCTAATCCGTCCAAATATTTTTTAAGGATTTTTAAAAAATCATCTGCCATATTTTCTCCTTTTACCGTCATTGATTTTTTGCCATTAATATATATGGGGGCTACCATATCCTCCCCGGAACCTGGCAAACTAATCCCAATATCCGCATATTTACTTTCACCTGGACCATTAACAACACAACCCATCACAGCTATTTTAATATTGTTGATATTTTTTTTGTGTTGCCATTTATGATAATTTTTGTTGATAAAGTTTTCAGAAGCTTGAGCTAATTTTATGAAAGAATCGCTGCTGGTTCTGCCACATCCAGGACATGCTATAATCTCTGGCTTAAAGAAATTAATTTGCATTGATTGTAATAATTGACGAGCAATTTTCACCTCTTCATCTCTTTTTTGTTGTCCTATTGGTGTTATTGAAATCCGGATGGTATCTCCTATGCCTTGTTGTAACAAAATGGACAAAGCAGCAACAGACGAGACTATTCCTTTATTGCCTAATCCTGCTTCGGTAAGACCCAGATGCAAAGCATAATTACAGGATCTATTTAAATCTCGATAAACATCTATTAAATCTTGTACTGCGGACATCTTGCATGAGAGAATAATTTTATTTTTACTTAATCCAATTTTTTCTGCTAACTTTGCACTTGAAATAGCAGATTCAATTACAGCCTGTTTGTTGATCACATCTAATGGCAAACTTTGTTTTTTTTGATTGTTTTTATCCAACATTTTTGCCAGTAAAGATTGGTCCAAGCTGCCCCAGTTTACTCCTATTCTTATGGCTTTATTATGTTTTATTGCTAATTCAATTAGATTTAAAAATTGATTATCTTTAATGTTGCCAGGATTTATGCGATATTTATTTAAGGATTCTGCGCATCCTAAGTGTCGCTTTAATAATCTATCTCCATTAAAATGAAAATCACCAATTAGGGGAACATTGATATTTTTTTGTAATAATTTTTCTTTTATTTTAACTACGGCTTTGGCACTATCATCATTGTTAACTGTTATCCTTATCATCTGCGAGCCTGCATTATAAAGCTTGATTATCTGAGAGGTGGTAGCCTGTATGTCGGCAGTATCTGTACTTGTCATAGATTGAATAACAATGGGATTTAAGCCACCAATTTTTATATCACCAATTTTAACAATATTTGTTTTTTTTCTTTGAATTTTCATATAATAGGCATCATGAAACTTAATAAATTAACAACAGAATATACCAAAAACGAACTTGCTTTGCAGGATTTATCATCTAATCCCATCGATCAGTTTGAAAAATGGATGCAAAGTGCGATAGATTTTCCGCTTGAAAATGCTAATGCTATGACACTATCTACATCCGATAAAAATCATAAAGTGACATCAAGAATAGTTTTGTTGAAAACATACGATAAGAATGGTTTTGTTTTTTTCACCAACTATAATAGCAGCAAAGCAAAAGCTATTAAATACAACAACCAAGTATCTCTATCTTTTGCTTACCTGCCACAAGAGAGGCAAATAATAATTACAGGTAAAGCCATAAAAATTCCCACCCCTCAATCTTTAAAATATTTTCTCTCTCGCCCACGTGGTGCCCGTATTGGTGCATGGAGTTCACAACAAAGCCAGGTTATATCATCAAGATCAGTGTTGCTATCACAGGTTGAAAAAATAAAAAACAAATTTGCCAACAAAGAAATTCCATTGCCAGATTTTTGGGGTGGATTTAGGGTTGTGCCATATGAAATTGAATTTTGGCAAGGACGTAAAAATCGTTTGCACGATAGGTTTATTTATAAGTTTAAAAACAAAGAATGGCAATGCAAGCGCAAATCACCTTAGGGCAACACAAAATAATCCTTTAACTTTTTTCAAAAACAACAACAGAGCATATGTCATACCATAGCCAGTCAACACCACCTAAGAGATGAGCGGTTATTTTATCATTCATCTGCCTGCTATTAGTTCATTGTTTAACAAACTACGGCGTAATTCCCATAAAATTCGCTCATCAATTGTATAAACATACCATTTAGTTTGTTGGCGAATCTTTTTCTCATTCTCGTTGACATTTGGTAGCAAAATTTGAGCTTTTATCTTATCTTTAACAACTCTTTTGGCAAATTTTAAATGACGTAAATCCTCTAACAAAGTATACAGATTTAAATTTTGATTAGCATAGTCATTGACAGGCAGATATATGTCTAATTTGTTTTTATGGAAGAATAAGTTACCCAAGGTTGATGCAGGATAACTTTGTTGATAAATTTGTTCAAAAGTTTTGGTTAGTTTTTCAGGGTTAAAGTCTTTGTTTAAAAATTTAATCAACTCATCAAAACGGTTACCAAAACCTATGATAGTGCGTCGTGCATCAGCTATGATAGGGTTATTACGCACAGTAAATAACATAATAAAAATATCTACCAGCAAACCTAACATTAAAGGTATCAAATCACGAAAGGTGGTTTTATAAAGCCTTTGGTTTTGTTTGTTAGGCTCAAAACCTAATTTAGTTTGCACGATGTTTAAAATGCCACCAAAAGCATAATTTAAAACATCTCTTTTATTGTTGTAATCTATCAAAACAATATCAGAGGTTTGGGCCTCTTTGCTAAACTTTATTGCTTTGACAGATTTTAGGAACTCTTGTTTTATCGGCACATCAGGGGAGCATAATTTTAAATCTTTTTTAAAAGCAGAGGAGGCTTTTATTATTTGTTGTTGCAAAACATCAATAGTATTTTCTTGATGAAATTTATAATTATACTTGCCTTTGATGTTAAGGGTAAAATCCACCAAAATATCTTGCTGCTCATTTGGGCTATATTTAGTTATATCAATTTTTTTGTAGTGTTCAATATCGGCATTAAGACGATTTATTTCTTGGTTGATTTGGTTTGATAACCTGCTAAAAATCTCTGAATCGGCTTTACGATATTTTGCCATAGGCCCGTCACCTTTGGGGATGGATGGGTGGCAGGTTTTGCCAAAGCGCACCTCAATGTCATAATTTTTTGCTGATGTATAGGATATTTTATCTAACATTATCTGTAAATTGGCATAATTTGTCCGATAATTATACAGCGGTGATAAAATAACATTTTTGGAGTCTTTGGATAGCTCTTGCCCTAAATCTTCGGCACGTAATTTTTCAAACCAAAAAGCATAAGCAAAACTAACACTAAAAAATACACATAAAGCATAGACAAAAATCCAGACAAATTTATTTGGCACACCACCACCTTTTATTTTCCAGACACTCAATAAAATGGCAATTTGAATCACCAGTGTCAAAGCAATGGGGATCAGTAATTGTTCATAGGTGTTTTTGGTCGATATAGATGGGGCAGTTGTGATAGATTTTGTTATTTTTTTGTCAATTTGTTGGAGCTGTTGCTGACTAATTTGATCTTGTTGACTGATGGTAAAAAATGCCACAAAACCTTGATAGGTAGCATAAAAACTTAAAATTGATAAAACCAATACCAAAAAAATACTGATAATAGGCATATCAAAAGTGCGTTCAATTTGGCTTTTAATGTTGATTTTTTTATTACTCATGGGCGACTACTATACTCAAATCTCATTGATAAATCAACAGCAGAGATGTTTTTTGTCAAACAGCCAAGTGATATGTAATCCACTCCGGTGTTTGCAAACTGATTTATGTTGTGAATGTTTATGTCTCCTGAGGCCTCTAATTCAATACCAAAATGAGGCATAGCTACCGCTTTTTTTAAATCAGGTATTAAAAAATTATCCAATAAAATTCTATCAGGTTTGGCGCGTAATGCTTGCTTGAATTGGCTTAAATTTTCTACTTCCACCTCAATCATTTTATCGTTAAATTTATTTTTAGCTTTTGTTACAATTGATGTCAAAGAATCAACAGACAGCAGGTGATTTTCTTTAATCAAAACAGCATCAAACAAACCAAAACGGTGATTAAAACCACCACCAATTTTAACCGCATATTTTTGAGCATAACGTAAGTTAGGGATGGTTTTACGAGTATCCAATACTTGGCAATTTGTATGGGCTATTTTATCAACATATGTTTTGGTAATAGTTGCCACACCAGATAAGGTTTGCAAAAAATTTAACATTACCCGTTCAATTTGTAGCAATATTTTGGCATTGCCTTTAAATTGGCACAAGATATCATTGTTTTGCAAAACATCACCATCCTTTTTTAACCAGCACCATTTGCCGTCAAATTTTGCTTGTCTTAAAACCTCATTCACCCACGGCACACCTGCCAAAATTGCCCTTTGGCGACAAATTATTGTGCCACTTGCCAACAAATCATTATTTAACAGATCAGCACTAACATCACCTGTGCCAATATCTTCGGTGAGGGCAGAGCTAACATTGTTTTGAATTATTATTTTATCAAATTTCATAAGAGGCATTATAATAACAAAGTAAACAATTGCCAGTTGATTATTTTATGGACATCATCTAATTCATTAAGGCATTTATGTTTGACTAACATAATGAGACCTTTGCATAATTCAAGCACAATTTATAAAACAAATAGATTGCATATGCTCATAGCAAAAATTCGTCATCACGAGCGTAGCGAGAAA
>QNFE01000057.1 GCA_003645455.1 Gammaproteobacteria bacterium
AGTGCGACCAATGTAGCGATTTTTTATAAAACCTTCTCTATATGGAATATTTAATATATTCGCTAATTCCAAAGCGCTTGTGCGTGAGGTATCGGGGATAGGGATAACGACATCTGGTTTTAAATTTTTATATTCTTTTTTGATTTTTTGGGCTAGATATTTTCCCATCCTAAGCCTGGCTTTATAAACGGATATATCATCAATAATGGAGTCAGGGCGAGAAAAATAAACATATTCAAATAAACAAGGGGTTAAAGATGGTTTGTCTGTGCACAGCTGTGAATGAAGCTGGTTATTTTTGTCAATAAAAACTGTCTCACCTGGGGCTACATCTCGCAGGATTTTATAACCCAAACCTGCAAAAGTTACACTCTCGGAGGCTAAGATATATTCATCCCCCATCACAGATTTTCGCACACCAATTACAAAAGGGCGAATTCCCAAAGGGTCTCTGAAACCAAAAATTCCTATCTTAGCTATCATCCCAATGACCGAATATGCACCCTTACATCTTTTATGCACCTCGGTAACAGTTTTGAAAATTTGCTTTGGTAAAACATCAGGTTCGCTACTTTGTTTGTGTAGCTCATGAGCGAAAACATTCAACAAAATCTCCGAATCGGAGTTAGTGTTTATATGGCGAAAATCTGTTTGGAATAGTTGTTTTTTTAATTGCTCGGAATTGGTGAGGTTGCCATTGTGCACCATAACAATGCCATAGGGGGAATTTACATAAAATGGTTGGGCCTCAAAGGAGGATAAAGTGCCTGCCGTAGGATAACGGACATGCCCTATACCCATCTTGCCTTGCAACCTCTCTAAGTGGCTCTTTAAAAAAACATCACGCACGAGTCCTGGTGCTTTTCTGGTGTGGACTCTGCCGTTATCAGAGCAGGTAGAAATTCCTGCGGCATCTTGTCCCCTATGTTGTAATAATAATAATCCATCATATAAGTCTTGATTGACGGAATTAATTGCAGATATTCCTATGATACCGCACATATTTTTTCACCAAATGAAGTTATTCACCAAAAATAAATTTTTTCATCTCTTTTTCTAAAAATTCACGAGCATTAGGATCCATCACCGACATTCTATTTTCGTTGATAAACATTGTTTGTTGTTTCATCCAATCAGCCCAGGCTTGTTTTGAAACTTCCAGATATATTCTCTGTCCAAGTTTACCGGGGTAAGGTGGCAAATCCAGTCCTTCTTTTTCTGTTTTAAACTTAACACAATTAACCATTCTGCTCATAACAATAAAACCAAAATAAAAAAGTATATTATACGGATATTTTTAAATAAATCAATTTTAATTTTTATTTAGAGATCTTTGTATAAAACAAGTGCTGTTTAGAGAGTGTGCGAGCATAGTGCATTTTTATAGCAAAAATGAGTAAAATGGCAAGTTCTTTGGAATTTCTCGCTACGTTTGTGATGCCATAAAAAGGTGCATTGGTGTGTTTTATGCAAAATGTATTTATTATCCTTAAACTATTGTTAATTACTTGTTTGTGTCTGCCCTAATGATAATTCGGACAAATCATCACAATTGGGTAAACATATAAGTTCTCCTCTACATTTGTTTGTCGGTCGTGACGCGGAGAATTTCGGCAATAGTTGTCTGCCCTTTGAGAATTTTTTTAACTCCGTTTTCAAAAAGAGATTTATAATCATCGTTTAACATCTCTTTTATTTTTAATTCCGAGGCTTTATCGTGGATAAGTTGTTGAATATCTGGGTTGATAGCAATAATTTCATAGATTCCTGTTCTACCGCTATATCCTGTATTGGAGCATTTATCACATCCCTTTTTTTGATAGATTTTAATGTCATTTTTTTGCTCTGGTTTTAATTTTAAAAATGATATATCTTTGGAAATGAGTTCCATCTCTTCTTTGCAATGGTCACAGAGTCTACGCACTAATCGCTGGGATAAAACTCCGATAAGGCTTGTGGAGAGCAAAAATGGTTCAACTCCCATATCTCGTAACCTGGCAATTGCACCTATGGCAGAGTTGGTATGCAGAGTTGAGAAAACAAGGTGTCCGGTAAGGGAGGCTTGCACGGCAATTTGGGCGGTTTCTAAATCTCGTATTTCACCCACCATCACAACATCAGGATCTTGACGTAAAATAGCTCGCAAACCTTTGGCGAAACTTAATTGCACTTTGGTATTTACCTGGGTCTGTCCTATGCCATCGATATAATATTCAATTGGGTCTTCCACGGTTAAAATCGTCCTGCTATCGTTATTTAAGCTTGATAGGGCAGCATATAAACTTGTTGTTTTACCAGATCCCGTAGGGCCTGTGACTAAGATTACTCCATTGGGGTTTTTTAATAATTCTTGCATTATTTGCAAAGAGTCACTATCCATTCCCAAATTCTCTAAGTTTAGTTTGCCCGCTTGCTTGTCTAATAATCTCATAACTATTCGCTCGCCAAAACCAGAGGGCAGGGTTGAAACCCGAACATCAACTGGCCGATTAGCAATTTTCAAAGAGATACGACCATCCTGAGGCAATCTTTTCTCCGATATATCTAATTTTGCCATAACTTTAATACGAGATATTATCAAAGGGGCGATATTTCTCGGTGGCTCTAAAACGGTTTTCATAACTCCGTCTACCCGGAATCGCACCTGAAAATTAGTCTCAAAAGGCTCTATATGAATATCGGAGGCATTTTTTCTGATGGCTTCTGAGAGAATCGCATTGATAAGACGGATAACCGGAGCATCATCAGCGGACTCTAATAGATCTTCTGGTTCTGGCATAGCATCCGCTAAAGATTCAAAATCAACATCGGAGCTTATATCTTGGGCTATGTCGGCAGCCTGCGAGCCATCTTGGTTATAGTTTGATAAGAGTTTAGTAAAGTCATCCTCGGATATTTGTTTTACTTTTTTGATGGGAGCCATGTTTCTTTGGGCTTCAATGAATCCGGTAATATTCAAAGGAGCCACAAAACATAGAGTATCATCGTATTCTTGGTAGATTACTTGGTGTTTTTTAACAAAGCTGTAATTTGTTACAGGCATTTCATCGTTTTATTTTTCTGTATCGTATCGAGCTTTTTGTTCGGTGTTTTTTGCGAGTGTTGTTCGTGTTATTGGAATTTTTTATTTTTTGAACAGCGTAGGTTCTGACTTTTAGTTTTGGTAAAATTGGGACAGAATCATCTAAAAGAGCCGATGATTCTTCTGCGGCTTTTATTTGGACCTCTCTTATTTTAGAGTATTTTTTAAGTGACTCCTGGTTGGCGCTGGTGGCATCTTTTAAAATAGTGGGGTGAATAAAAACCATTAAGTTCTTTTTTATTTTTGTTTTTGTTTTGTATGAAAAAAGCCAGCCTAAGAGTGGTATATCACCTAACAACGGAACCTTGGTTTCTTTTTCGATTACCTGATCGTCCATTAAACCACCTAATACTAAAGTTTGACCGTCTTCTACTATAACTGTGGTGTCAATTGATCTTTTACTGGTTATAAGGTCAGTTGACGATTGTGCTGATGGCAAAACACTAGAGACCTCTTGGGATATTTTCATTCTGATGCTAGACCCTTCATTGATTTGTGGTTTTACTTTTAGGGTAAGACCTATGTCTTGTCTTTCAATGGTCTGAAATGGGCTACTGATTGTGGATGAATTATTACTACCTGATGATGTGCCAGAGCTCGCTGAGGTATATTGTCCGGTGACAAACGGAACATTTTGTCCTACAACTATTTTTGCCTCTTCATTATCGAGCGTTAGGATGCTAGGGGTTGATAAAATGTTACTGCGAGAATCCGCAGCCAGAGCTCTGATTAAGAAACCAAAATCAACTCCTGATCCTGTGGTGCCACCTCCTGCGATGGTAACGCCATTTGACAATACAGGAGTAGGACTTGCAAGATTAGATAGTCCGCCAAAATTTATAGCTGCCACAGGCTTACTGTTGCCTGAATCTATACTGCCATCAGAGTTTTTGACTCTGCCATCTGCTGCCATCTCTACTCCAAATTCACGTGCTTTCTCCTGAGATATTTCAACCACTATGGCTTCAATTAAAACCTGGGCACGTCGAATATCCAATTTTTTTATTATCTCTTTTATGTCTTTCATTTTGGCAGATGGGGCTGTGATTATCAATGAATTGGTCGTTTTGTGTGCCTGGATGCTTGCTGTATCATTATTGATATTTTTTTTATTTTTGTTGCTACTTTTGTTTTCTAAATCTTGGAGAGTTTTTGCGAGAGTTGTGGCATCCGCATAGTGTAGATAAATTACAGTTGTATTGCCCTCATCACGAGGTAGGGGTGTATCCAAATGAGTTATAAGAGTCCGCATTTGTAATCTTTGAGGTTTGCTACCATTGATTATTACACTGTTTGTTCTCTCGTCTGCAGAAATATTTGATGATTGTGATGGATTTTTTTTAGTTTGTTTTTGCAGTAAGGATTTTATGGTTTGCACTATTGTTTTTGCAGTGGCATTTTTTAAGAATATAACTTCAATTTCTGAGTTGTTGGGTTTGTCTATTCTTTTGATGATCGTAAGCAATCTTTTGATGTTGGCAAAGCTATCTGTAAAAATTAAGGTGTTTGAGTTGGCATAGGCACCTAAGTGTGCCTGCTGGGGCAAAAGTGGTCGTAAGATTGGGACAAGTTGGGTGGCAGAGACATATTTAGGGTTATACACATGAGTTACAATCTCATCTGATAGAGTATTTTTGTTGTTTAATATTGGCACAGGGTTTTGTTTGGCCTTGGCACTGGGGATGATTTTTATGATTGAATCGTCAATTTCTATGGCAGTAAAGCCGTGCACCTGCAAGACAGATAAAAATACTTGATATAACTCATCTGAGTCAATTTTATGGGAGGACACAATATTAACAGTTCCTTTTACTCTGGAATCCACTAAAAAATTTTTATTTGTTTGTTTTGAAACACTACTGATAAAAGCACGGATATCAGTATTTTTCAAATTTAAGGTGATTTTTTCAGCAGACAACAATCCGCCTTGATGAAAAATAAATAATGTCAATATAAAGATAGTTTTTTTAAACATTTTTTTATTGGAAAGAGATGCTAACATTTTCAACAGAATCTCCTCTTTTAATGGTTAGGTTCAAGACAGCAGCATTGGTAAGCTGGGATAAAATTTTTAAGCCGTTTTTTTGATTACTTAGTTTTATGCCATTTATTGAGGTTATAATATCATTTTTAGTAAGACCTTGTTGCTCTAATAAAGTTTGATATTTTTTCATTTTTATCTTGTAACCTAATAATTTTCCTTTATGGAACTGTGGAGATGCTACGGCATACTTGGTTATGTCTTCTGGTTTTTTCATCAATTCTTTGCGTAAATCTTTTGGGGTCATGCTTAAAACTTTTTTCTCTGTTAGTTTTACCACAGGTTTCTTCTTGGTATTGATTGCAACGGTATTATAACTTGGTAGATACAAAGTCTCCTTAATGCCTTGTCGATCAATTATAATTCTATCCGCATAGACCTCATACAGCTTAACATTTCCTGGCAATATATCACCTACACTATATACCAGCTCTTGGTTGGTGTTACCGCTTATGACAATAGCCATAGATTTTTTCATGGGGGTGGCAGCGATAATCCCTTTTAGGGTTAGGTTTAATTTGGTAACCGGAGCTTTGGCAGGTTTTTTTGCTGTTGCAATGGCAGGCTTGGTTTTTATTGTGACTCCGAATATATTAAAATCAAGTTTATTTTGGTTGGCATTAGTTGTTTTGTTTTGTTTGCCGGTGGAGTTTGTTAATGTGTAATCTGTGTTTGGTGCAAAACTCCATAAAAAAACTGCAACTTGTTTGGCTAACAATATTGTTAAAATCAGCGCCATCAAAAAACTTAATTTTCGGTGGTTTTGCTCTGAAAAAATAGTCTGCACTCTCATAAGGATTTTATAAATTGTTGATAACTGTTAATTTCATTTAAATTCTTGTTGTTTGTCTTTGTTGTTATTTTGCTACTTAAAAAATCAATACTAATAGTATTTTTTTGGTAAAAAGTAGCATTGCCTGTTAATATAATTTCAAATTTTGGCGACAAAAAAACTTCACATTTTACCATACCACCATTATTTTTTACAATTATTTTTATTTTCTGCTTTTGTTGTTGTAAATATGAATATATAAAAGATGAGGCACTCATAGCTGTGCCACAGGATTTTGTTATGCCTACACCTCGCTCATAGGTGGCAACAAAAATTGTTGTAGGGTTTATAATTTTAACCATAGAATAATTTATCCCCTGTGGAAAGATAGCTGAATTATTTACGTTTTTACCTATTTTTTCAAGTATTTTTCCATCAATTTTGTCTGTAATACTTATTAAGTGAGGGTTCGGGACGGCTATTGCACTGAATTTAAAATCAGGCGATATATCATCAAGTTTCATATCCATAAAAATCTTATGATTTGTAATCATCGGCACCTTGCAAGACTCAATGTTGATAGGGGTGACTTGCACTGATGCAGTAACGACTCCTGGATAAATTTCATCATCCATATAACACCTATGGTTGGTAAGAGCGGTGGAGATTGTCATTTTTTTGGCATGGGTTTTTTCATAACAATATCTTGTTACACAACGCAAACCATTGCCACACATAAGGGCAGACGAACCATCTGGATTATACATGTCCATATGAGCATTATTATAAGTCGCATCATCACCATCGCGATAAAATAAAACCCCATCTGATTTAAGGCTGGCATCTTGACAGAGTAAAATTGTTAATTTAGAGCGAAGTTTTTTGTCAAAAACCATAAATTCGTGACGAGATTCATCAATCAATATAAAATAATTGGAAGAACCATGGCATAATAAAATTTCTAATTCCATCTTAAAAATTAAAATCAAAAAACATTATTGTAAATTAAAAAAATAATTTTTTTTTAATTTTTTAAAAAATTAAGGCAACTCAAGGTTACGCTTTTATCTTTAAGAGACAACTCTATTTTTTTATATCCGAGCCTACCCAATCTATCAAGGGCAATATTTTTTTAAATTTTATAGGAGTTATGTCTGCTGTATGTAACCCACCAAAAAATCATTTTTTAATTTATTATGAAAAAATATTTTCTAGATTATTGAGAATTAAGCACCATCAAGATAAGTTTGTGATGGGATCTATGCAAGAATTTCTTTGAATCTTTTATGGAGCCACATGTATTGATCAGGATGCATTTTTATCATTTTTTCTAAGGTTTTATTGATAAGAGAAGTATCTGCGTTAATGTCATTGGTGGGGATGTTTTTTAAGGGAGGCAAAAACTCTAAGATATATTTTTTTTTAAAAGTATCTCTGTGATGCACGGTTGGAATAATCGTAGTTTTGCTAATGGATGTTAATTTTATAGTGCCAGTTGTAGTTTTTACTTTGGTATTAAAAAAATCAATATAGGGAGCACCTCTTTCATATTTTGATTGATCAGGAGAATATAACAGAGGAGTATTATTTCTTAAAGATTTTATCATTTGACGTAAATTTTTATAATGAATTATGTTTCTTATATATTTTTTTCTTTTGTTGTTGATTATTTTGGCGATTATTTTGTTGTTAGGAGGAAAAATAACAGCTGCTATATTTTTGTCTATTGATAAAAGAATTGCTACGGTCTCTACCGTATTAAAGTGAGCCAACAAAATAATTGCCCCTTTGCCTTTTAACAGAGTTTGGTCCAAATATTGTGGGTTTTTAATTTCTAATAAGTTTTTAAGTTTTGATTCGTCCCAAAACCATATAATGGCATATTCAAATAAAGCTATGCCTAAGGATTGGAAGCTTTTTTTGATGATATTTTTTCTAAATTCACTGTTTTTTTGTGGGTAGGCACGATAGCAATTTTTTAAGGCTATTTTGCGCCGAGATGGCACGACATGATATAAAAAACTGCCAAGATTTCTACCTAAAAAAAATAAAGCACTGATTGGCAGATAAGAGCATATTTTCAAAAAAAAAATTAAAAAATAAGAGCCGATATAATTCATTTATTTTTGTTAAAATTTAATAACTCTCCGGCAAATAACTTTTTTTGGTTGTAATGAGTAAAAACAAGAGCCCTGTTTGCCATTTGTTGATGCTGTTGTTGGCATTTTGTAAGTTTTCTTTGTGTTTTATTCTTAACTAATTCAAAGCACTTGATGTTATTGTTTGCCACTGCTACCTCTATCATATTATTATTTTCAATCCATCCTAAGATGCCATTGTTAAAAAAATCAGCATATATTTTGTTGCTATCCAATATAGAATTAGCCCCAAAATGATTCTCTGTGTTGATTTTTAAAATATCTAAAATACTGGGAGTTATGTGTCGTTGTGAGATTGCCGCAGGTATATTTTTAGGTTTGATAAAATCCTTGCCATAGATTAAAAAAGGAATTCTGTATTTGTCATACAGGTTGTCTCCTGATGAGACGGTGTGATCTGCAACTATTACAAAAACTGTTTTGTGGTAATTTTTATCGTGATATTTTTTGACAAATTCAGCAAGAGCATTGTCGGCAAAACTCATAACACTTAGCCTTTTTTGGTAATAGTTTTCTTTGCCAAATTTATATTCTATTCCTGCTGGTAAAGCCGTGGAGTGGGTGCTGTTGGTGTTGATAGCAACTAAAAATGGTTGTTTTAATTGGTCAATTTTTGTCAAAGAAAAATTATAAATATCAATATCTTGCACGCCCCAGTTGTCAATCGGATAGCTGTTACCTGTCACATCTTGTTTGCCATAACTTGCATCAAAGCCAAGTTTGTTAATCAACGCTCCGGTGCCTGAGGTGTTTTTATTCGTGCCTTGAAAAAATGCTGTTTTATAACCTATGGATTTTAAAATGTGGGGCAGACATCTATATTCCATATTTTCTAACTCGCTGTGCACAATGGATTTACCCAATGGGTTTTGTGACGAGCATAAAGAGGCGAACAGACCCTCTGTGGTTCGCATCCCAGCGGAGATTGTTGCCATTGATGACAGGGATTTCTTTTTTAGCTCGTCAAAAAAAGGTGAGGCATTTAATTTGTTGCCATAGGAGCGCATATTCTTAGCAGCCCAACTTTCCAAAAAAATCAACACAACATTAAATTTATTTATTTTTCCATTCTTTATTTTTAT
This sequence comes from Gammaproteobacteria bacterium, assembly GCA_003645455.1. Lineage (GTDB taxonomy): Bacteria > Pseudomonadota > Gammaproteobacteria > QNFE01 > QNFE01 > QNFE01. The sequence goes on from QNFE01000057.1 coordinate 9,137, forward strand.
TTTGTTCGGTAATAAACCTGTTAAAATTTTGTCATAGTTATTTTTTTGGTATTCGTTGAGGTTGATCTTGATCTGCTGTAGTGAGGATTTATAATTCAACAGAGAATAGGTAATGTTATAAGCGCCATTTTGGGCTATTAGTGCCTTTTTGTCATCTCCTAAACTGTAGGCATCAATAGGAGATATAGGTATTGGTTGCAATCCTCCGCGAATAAAAACAGCACTTATAAGCAACAACAGCAATAAACCAACTTCTAACTGGATTGATTTTTTATAAAATATATTATTTATTTTTGTCAATAAAAAAAATAAAACCAACATCAGGACAATAAAAATAAAAATAATAAATTTATAATTTTGCCAAAGAGTGTGGGTTAGCGCTCCTATGTCCCCTATGACATTGAATACCTCATAACTTACATGACGTCCTGTGTCAAAAACATAAACAACATCACCTGCTAACATTAAAAAAAATAATAAAAAAAATGGTGAAAAGAAAAGTATATTGAGGTTTTTAGCGACCCCTAATCTTATTAAAAGATAGTAAAGAAGCCATGTGGGTAGCAAAAAAATCATAGCAATAGCTATATCAAATCGCAAACCCCAAAATAAAGAGTGAATTATGTCAAAAAAATCTAAATTATTTAGCGTGTTATCCAAAAAAATAACGATTATAAGTTTTGTGAGCAAACTTATGGATACAAAAATTCCTATAATCCATGCAAAAAATAATAATTGTTTTTTTAAGGAAGCCATAGGAGTTATGAAATTTACTATTTTTTACTTAATCTTGTTCAAAAGGAATTCTCGTCAATAGATAATCGATAGCACTAATACGAGCTTTCATCTTAGAGTTGGCATTGACAACAACCCAAGGGCTTTTATCAGTTGCAGTAAGATCAAACATTTTATTTTTATATTCGGTATATTTGTCCCATAATTCAATGGCTTTTTCATCGACAGGTGATAACTTCCACTGTTTTAGGGGGTTATTTTTTATCATTTTCAATCTTTTTGTCTGTTCGTCTTTGGAGATTGAAAAATATAATTTTATAAGATAGATGCCATCTGCTACTAACATATTTTCAAAGTCTACGACCTCTTGCATAAATCTTTCATGTTCGTCTGTGGTGCAAAATCCATTGACAGGCTCGACAACGGCACGATTATACCAGCTTCTATCAAAAAATACCATCTGTCTAGGTTTTGGTAATTTTTCAATGTATCGCTGAAAATACCAGCTGCCTTTTTCATCTTCGGTTGGTTTTGGCAGAGCTACAAGGTTGGTAAAACGAGGGTTGATATGTTCCATAAAGCGACGAATAGCACCGCCTTTGCCTGCGGCATCTCGTCCCTCACAAATGACAGCAACTCGTTTATTGTTGGTTATAACCCAGTTTTGTAACAAAACTAATTGCTCTTGGAGTTTTTGAATTTGTTTTTCAAAACAAACTTGCCGAAGAGTTTTGTTGATAACATCGATATTAAAAGTTTTATTTTTAATAAGATATTTAATCCCTTTTTTGCTTGACAATATTGACAAATCGTCATCGTTTAGCTCATCAAAAGATAAAATTTTTTGATAAATTGCAGAGGACTCTAATTCTATTATATTTTTGTTAAGTGTGTTTTTTTTCATGATGATGAGCGATAGTAACGAAGAACAACATTAGGGTCAGGATTGATAGTTGCATCTGTTAAATCCTTGCCGTCATAGTTGAATAAAGATAAGACATAACGGATGGTCTCTAATCTTGCTTGTTTTTTGTTGTTAGTGCGGACAATAGTCCAAGGGCAAAAAATTGTGTGAGTTTTTGAGAACATTTGCTCTTTATATTTGGTGTAAATATCCCATAGTTTTTGGGAGTCCATATCAACGGGGCTTAACTTCCACATTTTTAATTTGTTTGTAAGACGCGAATCAAACCTTTTTTTTTGTTCGTCTTTTGTTATTGAAAACCATATTTTAACGACTTTTATATTATCCTCAAACAACATGTGTTCATATTCTGGCACTTGACGGATATATTTTTCATATTGATCGTTGGTGCAAAAACCCATTACAGGCTCGACAACTGCACGATTATACCAGCTTCTATCAAATAAAACTATTTCCCCTGGGTTCGCCAACTCTTTGATGTATCTTTGAAAATACCATTGTCCCTGCTCGATGTCAGTTGGTTTGTCAAGAGCCACCAAACGAATACTGCGAGGATTCATATGCTCGATAAAGCGACGGATAGAGCCACCTTTTCCTGCGGCATCTCGTCCTTCAAAGATTAACACGATTCTTTGCTTCGTGTTTTCAACCCAATTTTGAAGTTTATTTAATTCTACTTGTAGTTTTTGTAACTGCTTCTCATAGGTAAAATTATCAATATATTTTTGATATTCAAGATTTTTATCCTGACAGGATTTGATAAACTCTGCCTTGGTATTTATATTTGAAAAATCATCAATAGTAAATTTTATTTTTTGTTTTTTCCCGTTTCCGGTGTTTTCATTGTTCATAAATTTTAAGTCCTCGCAACATAAGCTAAGTTTTTTTGCCAAAACTGAATTACATAATAAATCCTCGGATGCATATTGATAAGGTATGATGGCAAATCAGACAAATGCACCCAGCGACATTCTACTATACCCTCTTTTATTTGTGGTTTAACATCATCGCTATGCCCCTTATAGTCTAACCAATACCAGTGAGTTTTTTTTAAAAAATCTTTTTTGTTGTGGCTGGTGGTATGGTAAGTTGAAACTAATTTGCCGATTATTTTTAATTTGTTTTCTTTAAGCCCTGTCTCCTCTGATGATTCACGGATGGCAGTTATCATCGTGTCATCGCCACCTTCGGTACGTCCTTTGGGTAAGTCCCACTTGCCTCGTTTAAAAATCAGCAAAATATAATGATCTTGATTGCAAATAAGCCCACCTGCGGATTCAATTATTGGCAACCCTACGGTATCTTTTAAAGTTATTTTTTTATTCATAAAATTTTATAAAATTTAAAGAATTGAATTTGCCGAATATTATAACATAAGATCTTTTTATAAAACAAGTATAAATTTATGTATTCCCATCGTCCAGAGACTGTGAGATAACTAAATCTCGCAGAGCGAAAACAATCCCAAAAAAGAACCTCGTCATTGCAGCGACTGCGAGCGTGGCAATCTTGTCGTAATATACGGATAATAGCAAGAGATAACAACGGCGGTTTATTATTTGTCTTGCATCGCTTTATCCGTCCGCCTCGTTATGACGAATTCTTTGTTTTGTTCGGCAGTTGTGTAAATTTTAGTTATTTCACAGTCTCTGGACGATGGGAATGAGATGAAAACTTAAAAACTAAAAAATCTAATCTTTAACCAAAATAAAATAATAACATAAAAAATATTTTTATGTTTTTTTATTTTTATCCTAAACTTGCTCCCACTCCAATTTATCAATATTTTTATCTTGGCTGTTAAATTCAATACCAATTAGAAAAATAGGCAAATTTCTATCAATGTATTTTTGCTGATAATTTTTTTCTTTTATTTGTTTCAGAGCATCTTTA
>QNFE01000058.1 GCA_003645455.1 Gammaproteobacteria bacterium
ATTATCAATAAACTCGATGATTTTATGGCAACAATACAACAAATGACAACTCAGATAGGTTTAAAATTTATTCATATTAAATGTAGTTATGATGATGAAATGCCTCGCCCTGCTTTGGATAAAGTGGCTGTGAGTTCTTTGCCATAACAATGAAAACAAAACTTTTTATTTTTCCAGTTATCTTGCTGTTTTATGCAAATTCTGCATTTGCATATTTAGATCCAGGCTCTGGCAGCATGTTAGTTTATTTTTTAATCGGAATTTTTGCCACGGCAATTTATTCAATAAAAAATCAATACTTAAAAATCAAAATTGGTCTGATTCGTTTATTTTCAAAAAATAAAGTTAAACTAAATCACAAAAAAAATATTGTTTTTTACTCGGAGGGCGGGCATTATTGGAGCAGTTTTCAAGGTGTTATCAAAGAAATATGCAAAATGGGATATGAGTGTAGCTATTATACCAGCGATAAAAATGATGAAGGATTATTATATAAAAATAAATTTTACGATAGTCAATTTATAGGTGATGATAGATTATCTGTTATGGCATTGAATTATCTTAATGCCAAAATTGTAATAATGACAACTCCGCAGTTGGATGTTATGTATCTTAAAAGATCGGATAACGTTCAATATTATATTCATCTAATTCATGCACCAACCGATGTTTTTAATTATCATCCTTTCGCTTTTGATTTTTTTGATTGTGTGATGTGTTCCGGACCTCATCAAATCAAGCATTTGCGTCAAATTGAACAAGCTAGAAATATGCCAGAAAAGAAATTATTAAAAACTGGTTTGGTTTATTATGATGAGTTATCAAAAGAAAAAAATAAAATAAGTAAAAAAACAAATCAAAAAACTACAATTTTAATCGCACCAACTTGGGGTGATATAGGTTTGTTAAACAAAACAGGCTTTTTACCGATTAAAATATTATTAGAAAATGATTATAATGTAATCTTGCGTTCCCATCCGCAGTCTTATATTAACGATAAGACTCTTATGGAAGAAATAGAAAAAAAAGCAAAAAATCATATAAATTTAAAAATTGACAAAACCCCAAGTGCCAAAGAATCAATGTCAAAAGCAGATATAATGATATCAGATGTATCGGGCATAATTTTTGACTTTGCTTTTGTTTATGAAAAACCAGTAATAGCTTTTGCAGGTATACTTGAAACTTGTAAATTAGCAGAATTAAATTTGGTAAATTCTAATAACAAAAATACCGCAAAAATCTGGGAATTAGAAATAATGGATAAAATTGCCGATATAGTGGATATAAAAGACATTCAAAACTTGCCATCTCTTATCAAAAAATCTCTTAAAAAAGATTACAAACAATCAATTAAAAGATTAAGAGGAGAGTCAATTTTTAACTATCGCAAAGCAGGCAAAGTTGCCGCTTTGCAAATAATTGATATTTACAAAAACATTCATGCTTGATATTTTATTTAATATTTTTATTCAACCCATAGAGCTTTTAATGCAAGCTATTCTAAGTTTGTGTTTTTCAATAACAAATAATTACGGTTTATCAATTATTCTGTTAAGCATAATCATTAATATCTTAATCTTGCCTTTATATTATCTGGCAGAAGATTTAAAAAACCAAGACAAAATAAAGTTGAAATCATTGCAACCACAAATTGCTTTTTATAAAAAAAACTTTAAAGGACAACAAAGACAATATTATATCCAAGCTTTGTATAGGGTAAATAACTATCATCCGTTATCTGCCATTAAATCAAGTTTTGGTTTGTTGTTGCAGATTCCATTTTTCTTTGCCGCTTTTCATTTGTTAGGCAATTATTCAGCATTTGATAATATAAGTTTTGGCTTCATAATTAATTTAAACCAACCAGATAATTTATTGTTTGGGTTAAATATATTACCAATTTTGATGACAATTATCAACTTATCATCTGCTTATTTTTATACCAAAAAAATGGATAAATCTGATAAATATCAACTATGGATTTTATCAATTGTGTTTTTAGTTTTGCTATATGCAGAACCTGCGGCTTTATTGTTATATTGGACTATTAACAATGCATTCTCATTTATAAAAAATACCATTGAAAGCAAATTTAACATTGATAAATTCAAAAATTTATCGGTTGCATTTATCAAAAAACCTGCCATTATTATCAGTAATATATACCAACTATCAATCATTCAAAAAACTATAAAAAGTAATTTTATCCAAGCGACAGTCTTATTTTTTGGCACAGTTTTTATCTATCAAGCAATCCCTATGGCAGCCTCTGATACTAGTATTTATTTTGCCCCATATCCACAGGTTGCAGGAGTTTTAATTGCTTTGTTCCTTGCATCAATTATAATCTTAACCCTGTTCTATCTTATCTTGCCGAAAAAATTAAAAACCTTTTTAACAATAATAATTACATTTTTTGCTCTCTCGGGTTTGTGGTTTGCTTTTATAAATCCGGTTGATATAGGTCATTTAACAGGACTGCAAATTCCAGATTTCACCAAAACCGAAAGACTGCAAAGACAAATAGTTTATATTATTATGTTTTTTTCATTGGTAGCATTTTTTTATACTTACCGTAGATTAAAAAACTGCATTCTCTGGATTTTTATCATAGCTAACTTAATTTTAATGGGTCAGTCAATAGTCGGTGGTTTGTCTCCCAAAGCCATAGATATGATAACATCAAACACACCTGATTTTGCAAAAAAACAGCAGCAGCATCTAATTGATAGATTCAAGACAGCTTTTGCTTTTTCCACCGAGAGCAATGTCATAGTAATTATGATGGATATGTTTCAAGGTAATTTATTTGCCGATATTATTGAAAAACATCCGGCTTTAAAACAACAATTAACAGGTTTTACATACTATCCAAATACTCTATCCCATAGTTCTCTAACCTCAACTAGCATAGCAGCTTTAGTAGGTGGTCAAGAGTTTCAAGTTCAAAACCTAGCAAAAAAATCAAAAATTAGCTTAGAGGAGGAAATTCATCGAGCCTATAAAAAAAATCTATCTGTGGCACAAAAATATAACTGGCGTTACACAGCTATTAAACCACAATACGGCAATTGTAAAATATTTGAATCTTATGCAGATGGGGATTGTATTTTTAATGATAACATTTTATCACAAAAAATGACAGACAAAAAAGAATCCTTCATTAAAAACAAAAATACTGAAATTTTAAAAACAGTTAAAGTTTTCGCCAAGTTATCCTTTATTTTAAGTGCACCTCATCCAATAAAATTACGCCTCAAACATCGGTTTTCAGAATCAGATGCTCCAATTTTAAAACATTTTTTTTATAACATCTATGAATCCGCTCGGTTGCAAAATATGACAACCTATGCTAATGCAAAATCAGACCAAAAAACATTCAAATTAGTGCAAAATAATTTTACTCACTGGTATTGGATGAGTGATGAAAATTGTAACATTGTGTATAAAAATTTTGATAACTATCAAGGATTTTTCAATACATCACATTGTGCGCTTAAATTATTGATAAAATTTTTTGATAAGTTAAAAACATTGAATATTTACCACAATACTAAAATTATTATTACCTCAGATCATGGTCAGCGCAAAATTCATACCAAAAATTATAATTTGCCAGGAGACAACAAACCATCAAGCAGTGCTTTAATGCTGGTAAAAGATTTTAATGCAGCAGGAGATCTGAAAACATCAATGAATTTTTTATCAAATATGGATACCTATGCCATAACTTTAAGTGGCGTAAGTGCTGGCAAAGAGGTGTCACAAGATCCCATCAAAACTCCCATACAGAATCGCACTCTAACTTATATTGATAAAATAAAAGGCAAGGTATCTTATGATATTTTAAAAATGTATGAAGTAAAAAACAATATGTTTAACCCCAAAAATTGGCAAGAAATAAAACATTAAAAACTCATAACAAGCAAAAAAATTATAAAATTCAAATCGTCTGTTTTTTAATTTGTTATGATAGTGCAAAAATAATTTTTATATTTGGAGAAAAATATGTATGCATTGGAATTTGAAACAAAATTAAATAGCAATTTGATAAAAATTGAAGACTATCAAAAAGTTGCCAACAAATATGCAAAGGTTATTATACTTATTGACGAGCAAAACTACTCAAACAACAAGTTTGATAATTTTCTTAATATGAGTTATGATGTTGATAAAATTCAAAACATATCAAGAGAAGAGCTAAATGAAAGATAAGGTTTTTATAGATACAAATATATTTGTGTATGCTTTTTTAAAAAACAAGAGCAATAGAATTGAGTTCCAAAAAAATAAATGTGCCAGAGAATTATTAAAAAATTTATCAAACAACAACATAAATACAATTTCAACCCAAGTATGTGGTGAATATTATAGTGCATTATCGAAGTATAAAATACCTGACAAAACAATTCAACAAAGTTTGGATAGCATATTAGAGGCAACAAAAGTGCAAGCTATTACTAAAAATAGCATAATCAAATGCTTGTCATTAAAAAATAAATATAATTACAGTTATTGGGATAGTTTGATTTTATCGTCTGCATTGGAGAGTGGAAGCTCAATTTTATACAGCGAAGACATGCAAAACAACCAGATAATTAATGGTCATCTAACCATCAAGAATCCATTTTATGAAATCTTGTTATGATAGTGTAAAAATAATAGGTAAATATATGCAAAAAAACAATCAAGACATCCGTTTTATTCAAAGATTTGAAAATTGGAGCAAATCATTTGTTTTGCTTAAAAAATCAATTGAAATAAAAAATCCATCAATAATTGAAAAAGCAGGTATCCTCAAATTTTTTGAAACAACTTTTGAGTTATCTTGGAAAGTATTAAAAGATTATTTATTATATGTAGGTTATGATCTCAAATCCCCAAGAGCAGTTATAAAACAAGCATATTCATCTGATTTAATTGATGATGGTGCGATATGGCTTGATATTTTAGAGGACAGAAACAGGTCAATTCACACATATGACGAAGCTATGGCAGAAGAGGTTTATCAAAATATAAAAAATACTTATTTTAATTTGTTTTGTAGGTTGAATGCCACAATCAAGGATAAGATATGTTCGGTTTAACTGATGCAGAAACTGATAAAATAAAATTAGTTTTACAAAATAATAATATTGAAACCGCTATAATATTCGGCTCACGGGCAAAGGGGAACTATAATCGAGGCAGTGACATAGATATAACAGTTAATAGCAATGCTATCAGAGTATCCGATGCTCTCAATAACGAGACGAACTTGCCATATTTTTTTGATGTTTTAAATATGAATGATATAAAAAATAAAAATTTAAAAGAACATATAGATAGGGTTGGGATAAAAATTATTTAATAAAATATGCAAATACCATTTCACAAAACGCACACAACAACAGACGAAATAACTGCCATAACTCAGGTTATTAAATTAGGTTGGCTTACATCAGGACCAGAGGTCGTAAAATTTGAAAATAAATTTAAAGAATATATAACATCTGCTTATGCCATAAATCTAAATAGTGCCACGGCAGCCTTGCATCTTGCTCTAAAAGCCATTGGTTTAAAAAAAGGTGATGAGGTAATTTTGCCTACTAACACTTTTGTAGCAACAGCCGAAGTTATAACTTATTTTGATGCTATCCCCGTATTGTGTGATATAGAGGACAATACCCACAATATTGATATATCAAAAATTGAAAAACTGATAACAAATAAAACCAAAGCTATAATGCCTGTGCACTTTGCAGGACAACCTTGTGATATGGATGAAATTTATACTATTGCCAAAAAGCATGATCTAAAAATCATTGAAGATGCCGCTCATGCCTTGCCAAGTAGTTATAAAAATATAGAAATAGGAGCATTAAAAAATACAGATATGACTTGTTTTAGTTTTTATGCTACCAAAACTCTATCAACAGGAGAAGGTGGCATGGTAACTACCAATAATTCAGATTATGCAAAAAATATAAAAATCAATCGTCTTCATGGCATAAACAAAGATGTCTGGGATAGGTATGCCCTACAAGGATCATGGCAATATGATGTAACCGACAATGGCTGTAAATATAATTCAACAGATATTAACGCCGCATTAGGTCTGGTGCAACTTAAAAAACAAAAAAAACTCAGAGATAAAAGAGTAAATATAGCCCAAAAATACAATATTGCCTTTAAAGATAATCCCAATATTTGTATTCCATTTATAAAAAACGATAGGACAACATCTTGGCATCTTTATGTTATTAAAGTAAAAAATAGAGATAAAATTATTAATGAATTAAAAAAACACGGTGTTGGATGTAGTGTTCATTTTATCCCTATTCATAAATTTTCTTACTATAAAAAAGAATACGGCTATAAAGACAAAAATTATCCCATAGCAAATAGTGTTTATGAAAGGTCTATATCCTTGCCTATTTATCCTGATATGAGTGATAAGGAAATTAACTATATAATTGAAAAAGTGTTAATGGTGGTTGAATAGTGTATCAAAAATATGGCAAAAGAATGTTTGATATTGTTGCTGTTTTGCTTGTCTCTGTTGCAGTCTCCCCTTTGATAATAGGTATAATAATCTGGATTAAAATCAACTCAAAAGGCTCTTTATTTTTCATTCAACAAAGAGTGGGTTTGAATTTTAAAATATTTAATATTTATAAATTCCGTTCAATGGTATCAAATGCCAATAATTTAGGACCGAGCATTACAAGTTCCGATGATAATAGAATAACCAAGTCAGGAAAAATACTAAGAAAAACAAAGTTAGATGAGATCCCACAGTTTTTAAATGTATTAAAAGGAGATATGAGCATAGTAGGTCCGAGACCAGAGGTGTTAAAGTTTGTCAATCAAAAAAAAGAAGATTATAAGAAAATTTTAAAAATCAAACCAGGAATTACAGACAATGCTGCCATAAAATTCAGAGATGAAGAGGTAATAATGGAGCAATACAAAAATAAAGAAAAGGCATATATTGATTTTATTTTACCAAAAAAAATACAATTATATCTTGATTATATAAAAAATATATCTTTTTTGAATGATTTAAGAATAATCTTAAATACTCTGAAAATTATATAAAGCATGGATGTTGTGTTATAATATCGCACATAGGTAAAAAGACGATACTATAAATTTTTTGGAGATTATTATGACTACAACCATCGGCATTCGTGAGTTTTCTCGCAATAGCAATCTTATTCAAAACTATGATTATATTCAAATTGAGGATAAAAAAACCCACCAAAGAAAAGGTTTGTTTGTCTCAGATAAATATGCGGATATGGTAAAAAAACTATTAAAGAAAAAAATTGCCGCTGACAAACAACATGAATTAGATGAAATTATGCAGTTTGCAGGCTCAATGAAAATAAAAGATAGATTTAAAGATTTGGATGGCAAAGAGTTAAAAATAGAAATAGCAAAAGCCAGATGTGGAATGTAAAAAAAGCATATCTTGATTCAAATGTAATTATTGATTTAATTGATAATCGTAGAGATAGGCATACAGATACCGTAGAACTTATACAAAAACTATCGGATAAAAGATATAGTATTTTTATTAGTGAAGATATGCTGACTACAATTTATTTCATAAACAAAGACCACCAAAAAACATTAAAATTTTTCAAACTAATTCAAAAAAGCTGGAATATTGTTGTATTTGGTAAGAATGTTATCAAAAAAGCCATAAATTTATCGCTAAAAACACAACAGGATTTTGAGGATATTTTGCAATGCCTATGTGCTGTGGAAAACCATTGCGATGTATTGATAACAAACGACAAAGATTTTTATGATTGTGGTGTAGTCGTGCAAAACTGTCAAGATTTTTTAAAAACTTATGGATAAACGATTTTTAAACATATTGGTAATTATTGTTTTGTCTCTTGCTACATTGCTGTGGAGTTTTTCAATTTTTCATGCTGATTTTAGTTTTGTTGTTGTTGTATGGGTTGTTTTATCAAGAATATTTGCCTCGTTTTTAATTTTTCAAGATTACTCATTATCCTGGTCAAAAGCCACTCAAAAAACCTATCTAATTAAGGTATCGGTAAATTTTGTTGCATTTTTAATTTATATGCCATATTTTTATGGTGATATTTCTTTAGCTTTTTTCTTATCGGAGTTATTTTTATATATCTTTGCTATCAATAGTTTAATGTATGGGTATTATTATTATATCAATCGCACCCAGGTTACCAAAACAAAATCAATTATAATTTATGGAGCAGGGCAGGCGGGGACAAAACTACAACAAGAGTATCAAAATAGTCAATATAAAATTAAATATTTTATTGATGATGATACAAATTTGCAAAAAAGAAGCATTGATGGTATAAAAATAATCTCGCTTGATAGGTTTCAAAAAAATAGCATAACAGAAAAATATGATTTATTAGTCATCGCTATGCCAAGTGTGGATCGTAAAATTGTCAATTCCATTTTTGATAAACTACAAGAATATTTTGTTGACATAAAAATATTGCCCACTTTATCGGACATTTTGCAAGATAAAAATTTCTCAAAACAGTTAAAAAAAATATCAGTTTTAGATTTATTAGCAAGACACCCCCAAGATTTAGATCAAAAAACCATCGCAAAATTCATCAGAGAAAAAATAGTTTTAATCACAGGTGCAGGGGGCAGTATTGGTTCTGAACTTTGTCGTTTATCAGTTTTATATAATGTCAAACAGCTTATAATGCTTGATAATAGCGAATATAATTTATATCAAATAAACGAAGAATTAAAATCAAAAAAAACAATACCGGTTATGCAGTCTGTGGCAAATTTTGCCGATTTAGAGGTAACTTTTATTAAATATAAACCAGATATAATAATTCATGCCGCAGCTTATAAACATGTGCCAATGGTGGAGGCAAATATGAGCGAGGCTTTGTTTAATAACATTATCGGCACAAAAAATTGTATTGATCTTGCTATCAAATACAATTCGCAAAAATTTATTTTAATCTCCACTGATAAAGCAGTTCGTCCGACTAATGTTATGGGTGCTAGCAAAAGAATTTGTGAGATATACGCCCAAAATGTTTCAAGTCATGATACCGAAATTATAGCAGTACGGTTTGGTAATGTTTTAGGAAGCAGTGGTTCGGTTATTCCAAAATTTCAACAACAAATAAAAAATGGTTTAAATTTAACTGTCACTCACAAGGATATAACCAGATATTTTATGTTAATCAAAGAGGCGTGTGAGTTAGTATTGCAATCAGCGAGCATAGGTCGAGGTGGCGAGATTTTTATCCTTGATATGGGGCAACCGATAAAAATTGCAGATCTGGCTGCCAAAATGATAAATCTATCCAAAAGAGATGATATAAAAATTAAATATACGGGGCTTAGGGCAGGGGAGAAATTACATGAAGAATTATTGTTAGATAAAAATGACATTAAAACTAAATATTCATCAATAACAGTTGCAAAATCTACCAAATACAACATAAATAAATTAAATCAACAGATAAGATATTTAATGCAAACAGAAGAAAAATTAAAGCAAATCAAAAATATAGTTCCTGAGTTCCATCACCTGCCAAACAATTAAGATCTTTCTAAATCTATTATGTTATAATAGATAGTTTTATTTTAAGGGAAAATCAGCGTGCAATTTGCCAAAGAAGTTATTGCAGTCAACTTAGAAGATGAGATGAAAAAGTCTTATCTGGACTATGCGATGAGTGTTATTGTAGGTCGTGCTTTACCTGATGTCCGTGATGGCTTAAAACCTGTGCATCGCCGAGTTTTATATGCTATGTCGGTGTTAAATAATGACTGGAACAAATCTTATAAAAAATCCGCAAGAATTGTCGGTGATGTTATTGGTAAGTATCATCCACACGGTGATACAGCCGTATATGATGCTATTGTTAGAATGGCACAGGGTTTTTCAATGTCTGCGCCATTAGTAGACGGACAAGGAAATTTTGGCTCGGTGGACGGTGATAGCCCCGCTGCTATGCGTTATACCGAAATTAGAATGGCAAAATTATCCTCGCAACTTATCGCAGATTTAGACAAAGAAACCGTTGATTTTACTGCTAACTATGATGAAACAGAATTTGAACCTGCGGTTTTCCCCTCAAAAATCCCTAATTTATTAGTAAACGGCTCCTCTGGAATTGCAGTGGGCATGGCGACCAACATCCCTCCTCATAATCTCAATGAAATTATGGATGGTCTTATCGCTATGGTTGCCAATCCTCAAATTGATGTGTTAGGTTTGATGGAATATATCAAAGGTCCTGACTTCCCTACCGCCGGCATCATAAACGGCACAGATGGTATAGTTGATGCCTACAATACCGGTCGTGGTAGGGTTCTGATGCGAGCCAAATTTTTAATTGAAGGTGATGAAGAGAGCAAATATAAAAAACTTATTATCAATGAAATCCCTTATCAAGTTAATAAAGCCGAATTAATTAAAAAAATTGCCTCTTTGGTAAAAGAGAAAAGATTAACAGGGATTCGTGGCATAGCCGATGAATCAGATAAAGATGGGATGCGCATTGCGATTGAATTACACCGATCAGAAGTGCCAGAGATTGTTATGAATAATCTCTATAAACTTACCTATCTGCAAAAAAGTTTTGGGGCAAATATGGTCGCTTTGGTCAAAGGCAAACCACAACTTTTAAATCTGCAACAAATTTTAAAATATTTTATTGAACATCGCAAAGAAGTAGTTTCTCGCCGCACTATGTTTGAGCTGAAAAAAGCTCAGAATCGCGCCCATATTTTAGAGGGACTTACAATATCTTTATCAAACATTGATGAGGTAATTGAACTCATTAAAAAATCCGCCTCCCCTGCCATCGCAAAAGAAAAATTATTAGACAAAATTTGGCAACCAGGACAGGTTTTACAAATGTTAGAAAAAACCGACTCATCTGCCACTCGCCCTGATGATATTGAGGGCGAATTTGGTTTAAATAATGGCGGATATAGATTATCTGCGATTCAAGCTCAGGCAATTTTAGATTTAAGGCTGCATCGTTTAACGGGATTAGAACAAGAAAAACTAATTGATGAATATGAAAGAATCATTAAAATTATCAACGAACTGTTAGAGATTTTAAATAATCCTGCCAGGTTGATGGAAGTTATTTTAGAAGAATTTGAAGAGATAAAAGAAATGTTTCCGTCTCCTCGTCGCTCTGTAATTCAACAAACTCAAAGTGATTTATCCTACGAAGATTTAATCGTCGATGAAGAAGTCCTAGTAACTTTTTCATATGCAGGATATGCCAAGGTGCAACCTTTATCCGATTACAAGATGCAAAGAAGAGGTGGTCGAGGAAAATCTGCCACCAAAATGAAAGATGAAGATTTTATTGACAAATTATTTATAGCGAGTATGCACGATAATTTATTATGTTTTTCAAGCCGTGGCAAAGTATATTGGAAAAAAGTATATGAATTACCGATGGCCTCTCGTGGTTCTCGTGGCAAACCTTTGGTTAATTTATTGCCATTAGAAGAGAATGAAAAAATAAATGCTGTCCTACCTATTCGCACCTATGACGATGGTTTATTCATCTTTATGGCAACAGCAAAAGGCACAGTCAAAAAAACATCTCTGCCATTATTCTCGCACCCTCGGGCCAATGGCATTATTGCTATCAACCTCAAAGATGATAACTCTTTGATTGATGTTGCCATAACCACAGGTAATACCCAAATTATGTTATTTTCATCAGGCGGTAATGCGGTGCGTTTTGATGAAAAAGATATTCGCCCCATAGGACGCACAGGAGCAGGTGTCCGTGGCATGAGACTCAAAAAACAAGAAAATATTATCTCACTTATAGTTGCAGATGACGGTGATATTTTAACTGCAACTGTCAACGGTTTTGGTAAAAGAACCGAGATTGATAAATATCGTCTAACTAAACGAGGTGGTAAAGGAGTAAAATCAATCCAAACCTCAGAACGCAACGGCAATGTAATCGGTGCTGTGCAAGTGACCCCTGATGATGAAATAATGTTAATTTCTAATCGTGGCACTTTGGTGCGAACTGCCGCAGGACAAGTATCAAAAGTAGGACGCAACACCCAAGGAGTGCGACTTATCCGCTTATCAAATGGTGAAAATTTATCTCAGATAGCAAAAATATGTGAAATGGATGGGATGGATGACGAAACTGATGCTGGTAACGAGTAAAAAAACTCTTGTAACTTGCTGTGATTTACTTATTTAAACAAAAAATAGCTGTTATTTAACTTCTATTGAATCAGTTATTTGGTGCATCTTTTATCGTCATTCCGTGCTTGACTCTCTACATGCACAGAACCACCCTTAACTCCGTCATTTCGTGCTCTTTTTTTTGTCATTGAAGTGCTCCGACACGGAATCCATCCAACCTGTTCCGTCATTCCGTGCTCCGACACGGAATCCATCCAACCTGTTCCGTCATTCCGTGCTCCGACACGGAATCCATCTTTCCACATGCACAAGAACCGCTTTTGTTCGTTGTTTCTTCAAGTTTCTAACGGAATCAGTCAGAAT
>QNFE01000059.1 GCA_003645455.1 Gammaproteobacteria bacterium
AAAAAACCTATTAAAAAAAACAACTAAATAATACTTTTAAGGATATTTAAAAATGCAAAATCAATACCCCTTGTGGAAATATATTTTAATAGTTGTGGTTCTAATTGCGGGAGCAATTTATGCATTGCCTAACTTATACGGCGATGATCCTGCGGTGCAAATATCACCGCGACATGCATTAGCGGACAATGCCATTAAAGAAAAAGTTGAAAACGGCTTAAAAGAGGTGATGCTTAAACCAAAATTAGTCTCATTAGAACAAGGCAAAGTTTTGGTGCGTTTTGATAACCAAAAGCAACAATTAGACGCCCAAAAAAAACTTACTAAGTTGATGGGAGACGGGTTTATAATTGCTTTAAATCTTGCCCCTGCTACTCCGGATTGGTTAAAATCTCTCAATGCATTGCCGATGTATCTCGGGCTTGATTTACGCGGTGGAGTGCATTTTTTACTACAAGTAGATATGAAATCCGCTATATCCCAATCGTTGGGTCGTTATGTAGGTGATTTTAAAACTTTTTTAAGAAGTAAAAAAATCCGTTATCGTTCGGTTCTTATTCAAAATGAATCTATTGAAATTTTATTATCAAAAAAAGTAAACCCAGATGAAGCTCTTGAATATCTACAACAAGAATACAGTGAATTAAAATTTGCTGTGCGACAACAAAACAAAACAAATGCAATTTTTGCTAACTTAACTCCGGTTACTATCAAATCAGAACAAAAATCTGCGATAGAACAAAACATTATAACTCTTAAAAATCGCGTTAATGAGTTAGGAGTGGCAGAGCCTATTGTGCAAAGACAAGGATCAGATAACATAGTGGTGCAATTGCCAGGAGTGCAGGATACAGCCAAAGCAAAACAAATTTTAGGAGCCACCGCAACCTTAGAATTTCGTCTAACTCACGGTAGTTATACAGATTGGAGTGCTGCCTCCGATAGCGGTCGTGTTCCTGTTAATGCTCGTTTATTTAAACAAAGAAGTGGTGATCCTGTGTTATTAAAGAGACAGGTGATAGTCACAGGAGATCAGATAAAAAACGCCGCCGCAGGTTTTGATGGCGAATCAGGCACTCCTGCTGTTTTTGTAGATCTTGACGGTAAGGGCGCAAAAAGAATGCAAAAAATAACGGCAGCCAATTTAAAAAAACAAATGTCAGTCGTTTTTATTGAAAACAGAACAACAACAAAGTATGTAGGTGACAAACCTATAAAAACTACCAAAAAAGTGTCTGAGGTGATAAATATTGCCACGATTCAAGATGTTCTAAGCCACAGATTCCAGATTACAGGTTTGGATGTTATGGAAGCAAGAGATCTCGCTTTGTTGTTACGAGCAGGTGCATTAAAAGCTCCGGTTGAAATTGTCGAGGAGAGAACGGTAGGTCCGAGTTTAGGTCAGGACAATATAAATCAAGGTATTATGTCGGTGCAAATAGGGATGGCATTGGTGTTTATTTTTATGTTAGTTTATTATCGTCTATTTGGTTTGTTCGCTAATATTGCTCTTGTAACCAACATAGCCTTGATAGTGGCTTTATTGTCCTTAATTCAAGCAACTCTCACATTACCTGGTATTGCAGGTATCGTTCTTACAGTAGGTATGGCTGTGGATGCCAATGTCCTGATTTTTGAGAGAATAAAGGAAGAGTTACGCAATGGAATGAGCCATCAGGCTGCCATAAAATCAGGTTATGAAAAGGCATTCACAACAATAGCCGATGCAAACATTACAACTCTTATAGCGGCTGTCGTTTTATTCAGTTTTGGCACAGGTCCGATCAAAGGTTTTGCTATTACTCTATCTCTGGGAATTATTACATCCATGTTTACCGCAATTATGGGAACTCGTGCCATTGCTAATTTAGTTTATGGCGGTAAAAACATTAAAAAAATCTCAATTTAAGGATTATAAAAATGCAAATTATTAAACAATTAAAAATTAACTTTATGGAAAAAAGACAGATAGCAATGATATTGTCATCTGTTTTGGTGTTATTATCAATAACATCGTTTTTTGTCCGCGGATTTAACTTAGGTTTAGATTTTACAGGCGGTTACTTGTTAGAGGTTGAATACCCACAACAAGCAAAATTAGACAATATCCGTAAAGATTTAAAGGATAATGGTTACAAGCGTGCAAGTGTGCAATACTTTGGCACAAATAACAACACTCTGATTCGTCTTGCTCCACAAAAAGATAAAAAAGGAGCGACTATATCTGATGATATAATGACAATCCTCAAAGAGAAGGATGATAAGGTGACTATTCGTCGAGTGGAATTTGTAGGGCCGCAAGTAGGAGAAGATTTACGAGAGCAAGGCGGACTTGCTATCATTTATGCATTAGGCTTTATCTTATTATACATAACAATAAGATTTGAAAAGAGATTTTCTGTCGGGGCAGTTTTGGCAATATTACACGATGTTATCATTACTTTAGGAATTTTTTCAATCTTTGGGGTCGGCTTTGATCTTACTGTTTTAGCAGCAATATTGGCAGTTATTGGTTACTCATTGAATGATACAATTGTAGTTTTTGATAGAATTCGTGAGAATTTTAAAATCACCTCAAAAAGTGTCATAGATGTTTTAAATCTTTCTATAAACCAGACCTTATCGAGAACCATAATCACCTCTTTGACAACAATGTTGGTTTTATTAGCTTTATTTTTATTAGGTGGTGCCGTAATTCACGGTTTTGCACTGGCATTGATAATCGGCATAGTTGTTGGCACATATTCGTCTATTTTTATAGCCAGCACCTCTATTTTGGCGATGGGTTTGAAACGAGAAGATCTTATGAGCAAGAAACCCAAAGAAACTTTGGAGTCTTAGACATAACAACAAAATAAAAGTGTTGGAATGGTTTAGATGAAAATAATTCGTACTTTTGCAGATTTACAAAAATATAAAGACTCATCAGTGGCAACGATTGGCAATTTTGATGGTGTGCATTTGGGGCATCAACACATCTTAAAAACGATTAACCAGCAAGCAAAAAAAACTAATTTAAAAAGTGTCGTGGTTTGTTTTGAGCCATATCCATTAGAATTTATCAATCCTACCAAAGCACCTGCAAGACTTAGCACAATTAGTGATAAAATAAAAATCTTTAAAAAATTCAATATTGATATTCTGCTGGTATTAAAATTTAATCAAATATTGATGAATTTGTCACCGATAGATTTTATTGAAACAATAATTCAAAATGGTTTACAAACAAAATTTCTTTTTATCGGTGATGATTTTCATTTTGGTAAAAATCGGGTAGGCAATTATGAAACGCTGCAAAAAAAATCAAAAATCTACGGTTTTGATGTTAAAAAAAGCTCTACAATTGAATATAAAGATCAAAGAATATCAAGCACAAGAGTTCGAGATGCTTTATCAAACGATGATTTTGGTCTGATTTATGATTTATTGGGAACACAATATTGCATCAGCGGTAAAGTCTGTCATGGCAAAAAATTAGGGGCAACACTCGGTTATCCCACAGCAAATATCAGCATAAAACAAAAAAAACAACCGCTTTTTGGTGTTTATGTTGTCAACATAGTTGATGATAAAAATAAAACCTATCAAGGGGTAGCAAATATTGGCACAAGACCTACAATAGGTGGCACAAAAACCTATCTTGAAACCTATATCTTTGATTTTAAAAAAAATATATATGGCAAAAATTTAAAAATATGTTTTTTAAAGAAAGTTCGAGATGAAAAAAAATTTAACAACATTGCTGGTTTAACAGAGCAAATCACAAAAGATGTCCGGTTTGCTAAAAAATATTTAAAAATCTAACTCTTAAAAACATAAACAAATCTGATTTATGCAAGGGTTTCTTATGAAAAATCCGTATAACCTCTAATCTTGGAATTGTGGCTGTAACTTGAGACCTTTGCATAATTCAAGCACAATTTATAAAACAAGTAGATTGCATATGCTCATAGCAAAAATTCGTCAAAGGACTTGCCATTTTCCTTATTTTTACTATAAAAATTCACTATTTTCTGTATTTTCTAAACGGTACTTTAATTATGCAAAGGTCTCAAGTTAATTTTTAACCTATTGTTTGTTGAGGTAATTATTGGCGGAACTTAAAGCACCACTTCTGAAAAGAATGAAGTTAATCAACCCTCCTTATAAATTATCTAAATATTTTTCTGCATCTAAGGCTGCCATACATCCTGTACCAGCTGATGTTACCGCCTGTTTATAAATCCTATCCATAACATCACCACAGGCAAATATGCCAGATTTTGATGTTGATGTTGCTCCACCATCCATACCTGCCTTGACTTTTATATAACCGCCATCTATATCTAATTGATTGGCAAAAATATCAGTATTTGGCTTGTGCCCTACGGCAATAAAAACTCCACTTAATTCTATTTTTGTAATAATGTCTGTGTTAACATTTTTGGTATTAAGTCCTGTAACACCTTGCTCATCTCCTGTAATCTCATCCACGATATTATCTAACAATAGAGTGACGTTGCCATTTTTAACTTTTTCATATAGTTTGTCGTGCATTATTTTTTCACCGCGAAACTCATCTCTTCTATGAACCAAAACAACCTCTTTGCATATGTTGGATAAATAAAGCGCCTCTTCTATTGCAGTATTGCCACCACCTATGACGGCAACTTTTTGATTTTTATAGAAAAAACCATCACATGTTGCACAGGCTGAAACACCACGACCCTTAAATTTTTCTTCTGATTCTAATCCTAAATACATAGCAGAGGCTCCTGTGGCAACAATAATGCTATCTGCCTGATAACTATCATTGTCTCCAAAAAGAGTATAGGGTGGTTTAGAGAAATCAACTTTATTTATGTGGTCAAAAATAATTTTGGTGTTAAATCTTTGTGCCTGTTTTTTCATATTTTCCATAAGATCTGGACCTTCAATGCCATCATATGCTCCTGGCCAATTATCAACTTCTGTGGTGGTGGTAAGCTGTCCGCCTTGTTGTAAACCAGTAATTAAAACCGGATTTAAATTTGCTCTGGCGGCATAAATTGCAGCCGTGTAACCCGCAGGACCTGAGCCTAAAATAATTAGTTTTTGTGTTGCCATATTATAAAATCTCCTAAAAATAAATGTTAAATTTTGTTACCATAGGTCTTCAATTTTTGCTTCAACCTTAGGGCGATATCTCTTAGGTGCCACGGTATTTGGTTTTGATGTAGCATATTTTGGAGCTCTGCCAACTCTAAAATATTCTTTCATGGTGTATGATCCATCAGGATGTGATGCCATACCAGTTTCTTTGTCTATTGTCACACTTACTACATTAGATGGTTTTTTTAAACGAGAAATTTTTGTGCCTTTTAATGCGGTTCTCATAAATTCCATCCAAATAGGCAAGGCCGCTCTACCACCTGTTTCACCATGACCCAAAGATTTGTTATTATCTCTTCCTACCCACACTGATGCCACTATATCTGAATTAAAGCCCGTAAACCATGCATCAACTTGATCGTTGGTGGTTCCTGTTTTTCCTGCAAGATCTGGTCTTTTAAGCGAGCTTGCTCGCACCGCTGTGCCTCGTCTTACTACATCTAATAGAATGGTGCGCATAATAAAAACATTGTCAGATTTAATGGTTCTAGGGGCTATTGCAGGTTTTAATTTTTTGTTATTATATTTTTGTAGGACATCATTTTGCTTGTCTGGTATTTTTTTATCTTGTTGGATTATATCAATATTGCAAGTAGGGCAAGGTCTCGGAGGGTTAGATACATATAGAATCTCACCATTATTTTTGGTTATTTTGGTAATAAAATAAGGTGTTATTTTGTAACCACCATTAGCAAAGGTTGCAAAACCACGCGCCAATTCTATGGGTTTGATACTAGCATTGCCAAGAGACAAAGACAGATTGCGCTCTAATGATTTTTTATCAAATCCAAATTTTTTGGCATATTCCATCATATAATTGATACCAATATCGTTTAAGATTCTAATTGATATTACATTCATAGATTTAGTCAAAGCTTCACGAAAACGAGTAGGTCCATTGAATTTACCAGAATAATTTTTAGGCTTCCATGTGTCTTTCATGGCTTTAAAATCAAACATAACCGGAGCATCGTTGATAATTGTAGCAGCTGTATATTTTTTATTTAAAGCGGCGGAGTATAAAAATGGCTTAAAGGATGAACCAGGTTGGCGTAATGCCTGAGTAGTCCGATTAAATTTATTTTTTTGAAAATCAAAGCCTCCAACTAAGGCTAATATTTTGCCATCATTTGGATCTAATGCGACAAAAGATGCCTCAGCATTGGGGAGTTGGGCTAAGTTGTAGTAATGCTCTTCTTTGCTATTTTTTTTGTTCTTTTTGTTCTTTTTGTTCTTTTTGTTCTTTTTGTTCTTTTTTTTGTGTTTGCTAATATAAACAATATCACCTGGTTTTAAAATTTTTAAAAATTTACTGCTACGAGACGCCCATCTGATAGCTTTTTTGTCGATTTTAATGCGGCTCTCATCCTCTGAAAATAAAATAGCTACATTTTTTTTAACCTCGATAACTACCGCAGGCTTTATCTGTAAATAGTCTGTATAGTGACTTAATTCATCAATCAGTTTATCGTTATCATTTAAAAATTGTTTATCTATTGAGCCTATGGCACCTTTAAAACCGTGGCGTTTGCTATGGTTAATCAGGCCGTTTTGCACAGCTACATTAGCTGCGTTTTGCAATTTACTATTGACTGTTGTATAGACCTTATATCCGTTGTATATATTGCTCTCTCCAAAGAGTTTAATCATATCTAATCTCACCATCTCTGCAACATAGGGTGCATTTGTTTGAGGTTCTTTACGGTGAATTTTTGCAGTTAATTTTGATTTTTTGTAATGTTTATATAATTTATCACTGATAAAATCTAATTCATTCATTCTTCTTAAAACGTAATTTCGGCGTAATTTTGCTCTTTTTGGGTTGTTAATGGGGTTAAAGCTCGATGGTGCTTTGGGAAGACCTGCTATCATAGCAAGTTGTGGCAAGTTCAGCTCTTCTAAATTTTTACCATAATAAACAGCGGCGGCGGCGGCTACTCCATAGGATCTTTTGCCTAAGAAAATTTTGTTCAAATAGAGTTCCATTATTTTTTCTTTGCTAAATGTTTGCTCAATCCTAAATGATAGAATAATCTCTCTTGCTTTTCTGAGTAACGTTCTCTCAGGTGTTAAAAAAAAGTTACGAGCAACTTGCATAGTAATCGTGCTGGCACCTGATTTTTTGCCAGTAGTTACCCATTTAATTCCAGCTCGTAAAACTGCCTTATAATCAACCCCACCATGAGTCCAAAAATTTTCATCTTCGGCTGCTATAAAAGCATTCATAAGTTGTTTTGGGAATTGTTCAAAAGTTCTTGGAATCCTTCTTTTGTCGCCAAACTTTGCCATGATTTTGCCGTCTGCGGCATAAACATCAAGGGTATCGTTATATTTATTGGAAGCGAGCTCATCAACAGATGGCAAATCTGCTTCATAGATTAGATACATCGCAAAACCTGCGATAGTGACAAGAGATGCCATAATAAAAAAAGTGGTAAATAAAAATAACCAAATTCTAAATTTACGACGAGGTTTTTGTGGTGTTATTTTATGAGTGTTAGGCTCTAATTCTAATTCTGTCATTGTTTTTAATAAACATTTTAAAAATTATCAATTATATACTTTTTTATCATTTATTGTTTAAAAAAGTTTTTTGCATTGTATGATGAGCGAACTAATGGGGCAGATGCAATATTTTTAAAACCCATTATGGTAGCATAATTCGCCCATTGTTGGAATCTCTCAGGTGTTATATATTTTTTTACTGATAAGTGGGATAGGCTCGGTTGCAGATATTGTCCGATAGTTATGGAATCAACCCCTATATTTTTTAAATCTCGGAGCAGTCTTTTTATTTGACTATCTCTTTCACCGAGACCCAACATAAAACCTGATTTTGTGATTATTTCTGGATGTCTTTTTTTAAAATTCTCTAATAGGTTAAGCGATATTTTGTAATTGGCGCCAGGACGCACTTTTTTATATAAATTCTCAACAGTTTCTATGTTGTGATTAAAAACATCAGGCAATGATATAGATAAATTATCAAGGCTTAAATTTTGATTTTTACGAAAATCAGGTGTTAAATTTTCAATTAAAACATTTTTTATGTTGTCTCTTAGAGATTGATTGCAAGATGCAAAATGGGATGCGCCACCGTCTTTTAAGTCGTCACGATTGACGGAAGTTAACACCACATAATCAGCCTTTAATTTATTACAAAAATCGCTTATTTTTGCAGGTTCGTTTGGGTCTAATTTTTGAGGATTGCCGTGACTTACATCACAAAATGGACAACGACGAGTGCATAGATCTCCCATAATCATCAAGGTTATTGTCCCTTTTGAAAAACACTCCATAAGGTTAGGGCAGGATGCCTCTTCACAAACTGTTGATAATTTTTCATCTCGTAGTTGTTTCTTAATGTTTTGCATGGTCTTGTGGGATGACAGACGAATCTTTAACCAAGCAGGTTTTTTTAATTTTGTGTTTTTTTGTGAATTACATTGTTTTAGAATCTTCGCAGAATCTCGCAGGTGAGTTTGGGGTGTAGAAAAAGACGGAGATTGTGACATTTTTTGTATTTTTTAAAATGAAATACTATAACATATTAGTTTTTTTAAAAATGTATGACATCAATGTTTCAAATAAAAAATAAAGTTATAAAAACAAAATATAAAGAAAATGCTTACCTTAAAAAAGATGTTTTTAATGTGTTAAAGCACTATGAAGAAAATAGGTATTGTCTTTTAGTGGCAACAAATACTAACACAATTATGATAGTTGTCAAAAAAATCTCGTCATTGCGAGCTGCACGAAGTGTAGCGAAGCAATCTCGTAAGGTGTGCACAAAACCTGTTACAAGACAAGGCAAAACACAAAGAGATTGCCACGCTCGCAAGCTCACTCGCAATGACGGGTTTTTTTTAAGAGATTGCTACGCTCGCAAGCTCACTCGCAATGACGGGTTTTTTTTAAGAGATTGCCCGTCAACTTATCTAATTGTATTTGTAATCCAATTATTTTTTTTTCTATCATCATCTATTGCTTCTTTCCCTAAACAACAATTGATTTATGCAAAGGTCTCATTATGTGTGCGATAAGTGGCGAGATAAGATTTGATGGTAATAAACCGAATATAGGTTTGGTTAAAAAAATAAACCAATTCCAATCTTTTCGTGGCCCTGATGACAATGGAGTTTATTGTAAAAACAATCTATCGTTTGCCCACAGTAGATTAAGCATTATTGATTTATCAGACAAATCACAGCAACCTATGATAGATAAAATAGGACAATGTGTGCTGGTCTTTAATGGGGCAATATATAATTTTAAAATCTTAAAAAAAGAATTAGAAAAAGCAGGATTTAGATTCAAATCAACAGGTGATACCGAAGTAATTATAAAATCATATTTGTATTGGGGAGAGGACTGTTTGCAAAAATTTAACGGTGCTTTCTCATTCGCTTTGTATGATTTAAAGAAAAAAATAGTGTTTTGTGCCAGAGATAGAATGGGAATAAAACCATTTTATTATCATAAGAACTCTGATTATTTTCGTTTTGCCTCATTTTTACCAGCTCTTTTATTGGATAAAAAGATAAAAACAGATATGAACCCAGATGCTCTGCATTTTCACTTTACATTGCACGGTAGTGTGCCAGCCCCACACACGATAATCAAAGGTATTAAAAAACTTGCCCCTGCTTCAAAAATGATAATAAAGTTTGATGGCTCAACACAGATAACAAAATATTGGGAATTGGATTCAACCAATCAACATAAAAATTTAAGTGAAGAAGAATATCAACAAAAAATTACAGAAACTCTAATCTCCGCTGTTAAATTAAGGCAACAAATATCAGATGTGCCAGTTGCAGTTTTATTATCAGGAGGATTGGATTCTTCCTTGATTGTAGCATTGCTCGTTAAAAACGGTATCACAAATCTGCAAACCTATTCGATTGGTTTTGATAGCGTTAAAGGTGAGATAGGCGATGAGTTTTATTACTCAAAACAAGTAGCCGATATGTATGGGACAGATTTTAAAACTTTTAATGTTGACAACAACCAACTATTACAAAGACTACCAGAGGTTATCACAAAAATGGCAGAGCCTATGTCATCTGCGGATAATTCTGCTTTTTATTTATTATCAGAGCAGGTAGCAAAAAATCAAAAAGTAGTGTTATCAGGACAAGGGGCAGATGAGGTTTTTGGTGGATATTTTTGGTATCAAAAAATGGCACAAGCAAAAAATAGTGATAATTTACAAAAATTCGCTCCATTTTATTTTGATCGTAATCACCAGGAATATAAAACAATGATAACATATAAATACCAAAGTAATAATGGCGATATAAGCTCAAAATTTATCAAAAATCGTTTGGATAATATTAGAGCAGATGAATATATTAACAAGGTTTTTAATTTGGACACAACAACCTTGATAGTGGATGATCCGGTAAAAAGAGTAGACAATATGACGATGGCATGGGGGTTAGAAGCTCGTGTGCCGTTTTTAGACCACAGATTAGTGGAGCTTGCAGCGGGGATGCCATCCTCTTATAAATTATCTCAAAATGGTAAAGGAATTTTAAAAAATATTGCTAAAAATATCTTGCCAAAAGAGGTAATAACTCGCCCCAAAGGTTATTTCCCTGTGCCTGCTTTAAAGAGTATTGATGGTAAGTTGTTGGAGTTCATGCAAGACACAATAAACTCAAAATCCTGTTTAGAGAGAGGGTTATATAAAAAAAATTATCTGCAAAATATATTAAAAAAACCTAATGAAAACCTTACAAATATAAATGGCAATAAGCTTTATCAGTTAACTCTGTTGGAGAGTTGGTTGCAGATCCATCTATAAGGCAAGTTTATATTAAACTAGTGACAACAAACTTCTCTTTATCAGAGAGATTGCTTCGTGCCTCGCAATGACGAAAACTGTCCGTCACTGCGAGGGAGCTTGGCGAAACGTGGCAGTCTCATAGGGTGTCCGTTATTCCCCAAGAGATTGCTTCACTTCGTTCGCAATGACGGGGGGTTTTAGTTTGCAATGACCGGTTCATTCGTCACTGCGAACGAGCTTGCGAGTGTGGCAGTCTCTCTTTACTTTACCTACAAAAAAAGCCATAGAGAATAAACTCCATGGCTTTTTGTGTTAAATTCCCACTTTTTAAAAAAAACCTGTGAGAATAAAGTTAACCAACACTTACATAGTGCAGCCTTCGTATTGGCAAGCAGCACAATCAGTGCCACCACTAGTACCACCAACAACAACTGCACCAGTAACAGGATCATAGACCGTCAAACCGTCATCATCGTCACCTGAATCACATGCTATAATCAATGTTGATACAAAAAGAGCTGCCAATAATAATTTTAATGTTTTCATAATTTTTTCTCCTTATAATTATAGTTTGTAAGTTATGCCAAGCAAATAACCTATGCCAGATGAGACATCTGATTCGCCGGCTTTTTTGCCGTCTACTTTCATATCTTTGCTAAGATAGATGGCATCCATTGATATTTGAAAAAAGCCACCAAGTTTTTTGCTAAATGACATGCCAAAATTGGCACCAATTGGCACAGAGATTGAAGTCATCTCCCAGTCGCCATTGTTGCCTTCACCTGTGGCTTTCATGGTGCGATATTTGACACCTGAAAATGGGGCTATGTGAAAAGTTGGACTCATAGAGATTCTTTTTTCAACATTGGCACCTAACACCGTAATTTTGGCATCGCTCCAGATATCATTGTCATTTAGCTGATAACTGGCACCACTATATAAACCAAGATATGGGCTAAGGATTAAATCGCTCATAAATGGCGATGGCATGCTCATACCAATAGCAAAACCAGATGAGGCCGGTGTGCTGTCAATGTCTACATCTGCTACTTTGTCAATACTAAAGTTTTCAGCACCAAAACCAAAAAATACTTCTTTGCCACCTTTTGATGTGGTAGAGGTAGATTTCCTTTTAGAGCGTGAACTTCTTTTTGAACGTTTTTTGCTTTTGCGTCTTTTGATTCTGCGTTTTCGAGACTTACGAGCGGCAAGATCTAAATTTTGTAAACCATCGTTTTGCAAAGATTTTCCTGTTGATTCTGTAGCATGTATAGCAGGGATTGCCAAAAACATCATCAACATAGATGTTGCTACAAAAGAGATAATTCTTGCTGTGTATTTTTTATACATATAAACTCCTTTTAAAAATTAAAAAATAAAAACCTAACTAACCACTGGAAACAAAATTTAAAGTTAACAGATGACGCATATTATTATTTAAAAAACTACAAAATGCAAGATATAATTTATAATATTTTTAGTTAATCAAGGTAACATGATGATTTTATTGCTATTATTGGGGGGGGGGGGGGGAAAAAAACTTTCCAAAAAAATTTTTTTTTTTTGGCTTAAGGCACCTTTGGAATATTTAAACCAAATTTAAAAAA
>QNFE01000060.1 GCA_003645455.1 Gammaproteobacteria bacterium
AACCCCAAAAGACCGTCATGCTGAACCCCAAAAGACCGTCATGCTGAACTTGATTCAGTATCCATTTATCTAACAAGATTGTCTATGTAGTTGAATAGATTCCGTGTCAAGCACGGAATGACGAAAGAGTACAGAATGACAGTGTTGTCGTCATACTGAACCCCAAAAGACCGTCATGCTGAGCCCCAAAAGACCGTCATGCTGAACCCAAAAGACCGTCATGCTGAACTTGATTCAGCATTCATCCATCAGCAACAAACAATCAATAAAATTAAAAAAAAATAAAAATAATTTTTTTTATATGTTATTATATGCGAGATTCAACTTGAATATTGGTTAAAAATATTAGGTTGGATGGTTTTATTTTTTTTATTTTTTTTAAGGTAGTTATAGTATGAGTAATGGTACAGTAAAATGGTTCAATGCGGACAAAGGTTATGGCTTCATTACCCCAGAAGACGGTGGTAAGGATTTATTCGTTCATCACACAGCAATCAAAAATGACGGTGGTTTTGCCACTTTAAAAGACGGTGCTGCGGTTCAATATGAAGAAGGCCAAGGTGAAAAAGGACCTTGTGCGAATGATGTAGTTGCTATTTAAGTTTTAAAACAGCGACAAATAAGTAGATAGGATTTATGCCTATCTACTTTTTTTTATTTTTTTATACCCCTCTTTTCACCTCTCTTTTTACCGTTTTGTTTCTTTCTGGTCTTATTCTTGTTATTTATCCACGTGGATGAAATTTTTGATGTAACTCTTGCAGTCTATGTTGGGCTATGTGGGTATATATTTGAGTCGTAGATAATGACGAGTGTCCTAATAACATCTGCACAACTCGCAAATCAGCACCGTGATTTAAAAGGTGAGTGGCAAAAGCATGACGCAAAGTATGAGGTGAGATTTTTTTATCAATCTTAGCGATGATGGCATATTTTTTGATAATATACCAAAAAGCCTGTCGGGTCATCTTTGTGCCACGTTTGGTAACAAATAAATAATCATCAAAACCCTGTTGTTTTATCAGTATCTGCTCTCTAATTGTCAGAGAATATTCTTGCAACCATGAACGTGCCTCGTCCCCTATTGGCACCAATCGCTCTTTATCTCCCTTGCCGATAACTTTTATCACACCTTGTTTGATATCAATTTGATGAACCTTTAAATCAACCAACTCGCTCACACGTAAACCACTGGCATATATAAGCTCTAACATAACCCTATCTCTGAAACCTAATAAATCATTGGTATTGGGGGCTTTAATCAAATCTTCTGTTTGTTGCTCGTTGATCGTCTCTGGCAGATATTGTCCTGTTTTGGGAAAACTTATCAATACAGTAGGGTTATAATCGCTTAAATTATTCTTTAAAGCATAGGAATAAAATCTGCGTAAAGAGGAGAGCATTCTTGCTGTTGAGGTGGCATTATATTTTTTGACAAAACGATATGATAGATAACCTTGAATATCTGTTTTTTGTGCATCTAAAAGAGATTTGATAGATTTTTGCAACAGATATTGATAAAATTTTTCCAAATCATTTTTATAGGCATCAAGAGTGTTTTTGCTTAATCCTCGTTGCAACCATAGGTTATCTAAAAACCCTTCGATAAGTTGTGAATTATAATTATTACCAACAATCATTAAAATTATTTACAAATCATTTTAAAAAATGTTATTATACTTCGTTTTTTTATGGTGAGTATATATAAATGTCATGTATTAGTGTAGCCGATAAGGCAGGTATTGTTAAAAAATATCAAATCAACGAGAAAGACACAGGTTCCTCTCAGGTGCAGGTTGCAATTTTAACTGCCCAAATCAACAAATTAACCGATCATTTTAAAATCAACAAGCACGATCATCATTCTCGCCGTGGTTTGTTACATAAAGTGAATCACCGCCGTAAATTATTGAGTTATTTAAAAAGTAAAAGTATGGATAAATATGCTACTCTAATCAAACAACTTAAACTTAGAAAATAGGTAAAATAATATGTTCAAAGAAGAATCAGTAACATTTGATTATGGCAATAATCATCTAAAAATTTCAACCGGTAAAATCGCTCGTCAAGCAGATGCCGCCGTTATGGTAGATATGGATGATACCCAGGTTTTGGTAACTCTCGTCGCTCGCAAAAAAACAGAAGAGGGCAAGGACTTTTTCCCACTGACGATTAACTATCAAGAAAAAACCTATGCCGCAGGGCAAATCCCGGGTTCTTTTTTTAAAAGAGAGGGCAGACCATCTGAAAATGAGACTCTAACCTCTCGTTTAATTGACCGTCCATTGCGTCCATTGTTTGCCAAAGGATTTACGAACGAGGTGCAAATTATTGCCACTGTCGTATCTTTGAATAAAGAAATAAACCCAGATGTGCCGGCGATGATAGGAGCAGCTGCGGTTTGTTCTTTGTCGGGTTTGCCTTTTAGCGGACCGCTCGGTTGTGCCAGAGTAGGATATATTAACGAAGAATTTACTCTAAACCCTACCTATACTCAAATGGAACAATCCCAATTGGATCTTATGGTAGCAGGCACAAAAGATGCCGTTTTGATGGTAGAATCAGAGGCAAATCTTTTAAGTGAGCAGATAATGTTAGATGCTGTTATGTTCGGACACGAGCAAGCACAAAATGTTGTCAATGCCATTGATGATTTAACCCAAAAAGCCGGTAAAGAAAAATGGGATTGGGTCGCTCCTGCTGAAAATACTGAATTGAAAACTAAAATTAGCGACAAATTTGCCGATAAAATGACAGAAGGTTATGGCATTAAAGATAAACTTAAAAGACAACAATTTTTATCAGACTTACATGCAGATATAACAACAGAATTAGAGTCGGATGATTCAAATCGTGCAGAAATTGTCAATATGTGCCACAAAATTGAAAAAGAAATTGTTCGAAAAACAGTTTTAGATGGAAATCCTCGTATTGATGGTCGTGCAGTTGATGTTGTGCGTCCGATTGAGGTTGAAGTGGGAGTCCTATCTCGCACTCACGGCTCTGCTCTTTTTACCAGAGGCGAGACCCAAGCTTTGGTGGTGACAACTCTTGGCACCAAAAGAGACTCGCAGATTATTGATGATCTGGCAGGCACTTATCGGGAGAAATTTTTACTACATTATAATTTTCCACCATACTGTGTAGGCGAGACAGGTTTTGTCGGCTCTCCTAAGAGACGCGAAATAGGACATGGTAAACTTGCCAAACGTGGAATACTTGCAGTTATGCCAAATATGGAAGATTTTCCTTATACCATTAGAGTTGTATCAGAGATTACC
The DNA here is from genome assembly GCA_003645455.1 of Gammaproteobacteria bacterium. Taxonomy (GTDB): domain Bacteria; phylum Pseudomonadota; class Gammaproteobacteria; order QNFE01; family QNFE01; genus QNFE01. The sequence goes on from QNFE01000060.1 coordinate 3,282, forward strand.
GAATCAAACGGATCGTCCTCAATGGCAAGTGTATGTGGTAGTTCGTTAGCATTAATGGATGCGGGCGTGCCACTTACCGATGCAGTATCAGGTATTGCAATGGGGCTTATCAAAGAGGGCGATAATTACCAAGTTTTAACCGATATTATGGGTGATGAAGATCATCTCGGAGATATGGACTTTAAAGTTGCCGGCACAAAAGACGGTATATCTGCTTTGCAAATGGATATAAAAATCCAAGGCATCACCAAAGAAATTATGGCAAAAGCATTAGAACAGGCAAAAGTCGGTAGATTGCATATCTTAGACAAAATGTCAGAGGCATTATCAAAACCAAAAGCAGAAGTATCAGAATATGCACCATGTTTTATGACAGTTGCCATTGACCCTGAAAAGAAAGGCACAGTAATTGGCAAAGGAGGCTCAACAATCAAAGCTCTCACAGAAGAAAGCGGTGCTACTATTGATATTGATGATGATGGTATCGTAAGTGTTTCTTGCGAGGACAGAGAGGCCGCCGAAGCCGTATGTGAAAAAATAAAACTCCTAACCGCCGATGTTGAAGTCGGAGCGATATATGAAGGCAAAGTGCAAAAAATTATGGACTTTGGTGCTTTTGTTAATGTTCTACCCGGCAAAGATGGTTTAGTGCATATCTCACAAATATCAGCAGAACATGTAAAAAATGTCAATGATGTTTTAAAAGAGGGCGATACAGTTAAAGTGAAAGTATTAGAGGTTGACCGCCAAGGCAGAATCCGCCTTAGCATGAAAGAGGTTTAAAAAAAACTCCGTCATTAAAAGGAATTCCGTGAACTCGTTGTGAGAGATCACTTTGTCGCAACCGCTCCTCGTGATGACGGATTCTTTTATGATGAGAATGCAAGCAAGCAGAACATCACCTAAAAAATATTTTATAGTGCAGGGTTTTTATTTTTTTGTTGTTTTGTTGTTTTGTCAATATAAGAAATAGTTTTGTTAATGATTTTTATTAGATTTTTTGTCTGCTCTAACACATCATCAAAAATATCTACCATTTCATCTTCTATGTATTCGTGGGAGATAGTGTTTCTTAAATCTTTCATTTGTCTTAATAGATCAATATCATCAAATAAATTGCGTTTATGGGCATTATTAACAACATCAATAAGCGTTCCTTGATTTTCAAATTCATATTCATCCAAGGTTCTGAATATTTTTCTAATAAGAAAATCCATACCACGGCTATATCTGCTACATAGGGTTTCAAATTTGCCAAATTCTTGGGGTTCGTAATATTTTTTGATACCTATTTTTATGCACTCATCGTATGAAAATTGCACCCAAAAAAGTTGTTTTTTTAACAAACTTTTATCATTTAATATTTTTTCTTTTATAGCTATCACAATAATACTGCCTGTTTTTTTGCCAACCGATTAAAAGGGTTTTTAAATTTACCATCATCTAACACTATATCTATTTTTTGCTCACCAAATTTTTGATAAAAATCTATTCGCAAACGGCTTAAATCTTTTTTGTTGAGATTGTCTGATACCACCAATAAATCTATATCACCACCTTTTTTATTATCATCTACGCGTGAGCCAAAAAGATAAAGTTTAGCGCTTTGCGAGAGATTTTGTAGAGTGTTTTTTAATAGTTTGATTTGTTCGTCTTTTATTCTCATATTTGTAAGGTTAAAAATTTACAGGTTTGTAGTCTCAGGTTAAGAATTTGATTCATAGAAAAAGCAAATTATAACATTTTATTTAAAATTATATGATTTTATAAGAATGTTCGCAGGATTTATTTTTTAGAGAACATTTGCATCAACCAAGTGCGGTTTAGAGAATGCAAAAAAATAGTGCATTTTTATTGAACTCGTTCCCATCGTCCGTCTGATAGTTAATAGCGATGATAGTTAATAGTGAACTGACAACCAAAAAAAACCCGTCATGGCACAGGCGAACGAGAATAATTGAGAATTGATAATTGAGAGTTGAAAATTAAAAACTCACAACTTAAACCTTAAAAAAATTCACTATAATAATATGGATAAATATTTTTAATTATCCATTATTTATTATCAACTTTCAATTATAAGAAACCGCCGTGGCAATCCCATATGCGGTTGCACTAAACCTGTGACAAGACAAGACTAAAAGCAGAGAGAGCGGATAATAATGCGAGATCACTTTGTCGCTACCGCTCCTCGTGATGACGGATGTTAATTGGAAGTGGTGCGTAAACTACCGCTCCTCGTGATGACGGATGTTAATTGGAAGTGGTGCGTAAACTACCGCTCCTCGTGATGACGGATGTTAATTGGAAGTGGTATGTAAGCTACCGTCCTTCCAACTCAAAACTTCCAACTTAAAACTCAAAACATAGAATATTAGAAAACTCTAATATTATGCTTGACATTGTATTTTAAAATGTTTATAATATCGCCAACTTAATTTTAATTTTTTATTATGAATAAATCTCTTACAACAACTCAAAGCAAATCAATTGTTGCTCAAAGCAATAACGATATAACCTACTATCTTAATTTAGTTGCTAAATCACCTATGCTTGACAAACAAGAGGAGCGAGAATTAGCAAAAAAATATATTAATAATGGTGATCTTGATGCCGCTAAAACCCTTGTAATGTCGCAGTTAAAATTTGTCATCCACATTGCCAAGGGTTACAGTGGTTATGGTTTGGCTTTATCTGACATAATATCTGAAGGAAATATCGGCCTTATGAAGGCTGTCAAAAGATTTGACCCTACCAGAAAAGTCAGGCTTATATCTTTTGCAGTGCATTGGATAAAAGCTGAAATTCACGAGTTCATCATTCGTAATTGGAGAATAGTTAAAATTGCTACAACCAAAGCCCAAAGAAAATTGTTTTTTAAATTACGCTCTAACAAAAAAAGGCTTGGCTGGTTCAACAAAAAAGAAGTTGATGCTATAGCCTCTGATCTCGGCGTTAAAGCTAAAACAGTGCTACAAATGGAGATGCGGATGGCAAATGCAGATACTCAATTTGATGCTCCGGTTAACAACGATAATAATAATGATGAAAAAAATAATTGGGCGCCACAATCATATCTAAAACAAAAAAATGCTGATCCTGCGGTAAATTTTGCCTCTTATGATGAGCGACAATATAATACTGATAAAATGTTATGCTTTTTGAAAACCATTGATAAAAGATCGTATGACATCTTACAACAAAGATACCTTAATGAGAAAAAAACTACTCTAAATGTGTTAGCCAAAAAATATAACATCTCTAACGAAAGAGTGCGCCAAATAGAACAGAATGCCCTATTAAAAATTCGTAATTTAATGCAGCAGTAAATGACAAGCAAACAACAAAATCAAAACAGACAAAAACAACAGGCTGCAACACTCGCTCTTGATTATATCGAGAGCTCAATGATAGTAGGAATAGGAACAGGCTCCACGGCAAACTTTTTTATTGATGAGTTGGTTAAAATAAAAGCAAAGATTGACGGCACAGTCGCAAGTTCTGTGGCAAGTGCCGATAGATTAAAAAATCATGGTATCCGTGTCCTGGAATTAAACGAAGTAGGATCCCTGCCATTGTATGTTGATGGTGCGGATGAATCAAATAAATCACTGCACCTTATCAAAGGCGGAGGAGGAGCATTAACTCGTGAAAAAATAGTGGCAAGCAGTAGCGATAAATTTGTCTGTATTGCTGATGACTCAAAATTAGTTAGTTGTCTGGGAGATTTTCCATTACCAGTTGAATGCATTCCTATGGCACAATCATATGTAGCAAGACAAATAGTTAAGTTAGGCGGACAACCTATTCTAAGAGAAAATTTTATTACAGACAACGGCAATATAATTATTGATATTCATAATATGCAAATTAGCGAACCTGTATCTATGGAGACAGCACTTAATCAAGTTACCGGAGTCGTAACCTGCGGGTTGTTCGCCATAAAACCTGCCGATGTTCTTATTCTTGGAAACCAAATTATCTAACAATCGTAACAAGAACTACCCAACAAAAACCATCCCCATCCCCAACAACTATGAGGCTCAGAAGGGCTATTTAGCAATAGGATATAAGTCTATAACCTCTGGTGGCAAACAAACCTTATCGGAGCAAGCTTGCAGTTTTAATTCCACTTTGAAGTTAGCAGTTTTTGGATTTATATCGGCTATAATTTTGGTATTATGCTCATAAACAGGAATTTCTTTATCGGCAAAACTTAAAAATAATTTTTTAGGTTTTTGCCAGATAATATTAGACAATTTGATTGGTCCTTTTTGTGAGTTTACTGATACCGCTTTAAAACTTGTGGCAATTAAACCCTTAATAGTTTGATTAGCATTTATATGCCATTTTTCTGCCATTTTTATGTTTATATTTAACTTGTTATTTTTTATGCTACTGTTGATAACAATTTTACCATAAGCGGCATATTTTCTGTGGGACACTTCACCGTTTTTAAATTCATCAAAAGCAGTTAAAAAATAAGCGTAGGAGGACGGTCGTTGTTGAATTTTTGCTGTCAAGCTCTGCGCTAATTTATTGGCATAAGTCTCATATTTAAAATCATCTGATCTGTTTTTTAATTTTTGTAAAACATTCAAAGCCACCGAACTACCAGAGGGAATCGCATTATCGGCACCGTTATCTTTGGCTCTTGCCATTTTGACTATTTTGTTTGGCAAACCCATAAAAAAACCATCATCTTTTTCGTCCCAAAATAAGTTTATCATCTTGTCGGTGGTTTGTATGGCTTGGTTTAAATATTTTTTATCATCTGTCTCGTCATACAAACTCAACAAAGCCTCACTTAAATAAGCATAATCCTCTTGGGTGGCAGCAGTCTGGGCTTTATTATTAAGACTCATTCTTAAAAATTGATTATTTTTATCACGATTTTTATGATAAACATAGTCCATTGCATTGATGGCAGATTTTTGATACTTTTCATTTTGTAAAATCCGTCCACCTATGACCATCGTGTTTATCATCATGGCATTCCACGAGCTAATAATTTTCTGATCTAAAAACGGTTTTTCGCGTTTGTTGCGATAATCTTGCATTTTTTGTTTTATTGTGTCTAATTTTTGATAAAACTCATTTAAGGATAATTGATGTTTTTTGGCAAAATCTACATCTTCCACCTGCACATTTAAAATATTCTTGCCCTCAAAATTACCAACCTTGCTTAAATTATAATAATCTTTAATCATCTTATAATCATCTTTATCCAGAGTTGTTTGTAAATCTTTTAAAGTCCATAGAAAAAACACTCCCTCTTCGCCCTCGCTATCGGCATCGGTGGCACTATAAAAACCGCCATTTTTGTCGGTCATTTCTCTTATAATATAATCTAATATTTCGGTGGCAACTCTTTTGTATTTTATGTTTTTAGTAATCTGGTAGGCTTGGAGATAAATCCTACCAAGATGGGCTTGATTGTATAACATTTTTTCAAAATGAGGCACCAACCATTCGTTGTCGGTAGAATAACGAGCAAAACCACCACCGATTTGATCATAAATACCGCCGTCTGCCATGGCATCCAAGGTGATAGTTATCATTTTCAAAATAGCATCATCACCTGTTGCTTGATATTGATTTAATAAAAAAAACAAAGTTGGCTCGTGAGGGAACTTAGGGGCTGCTCCAAAACCGCCTTGCATATCATCAAAAATATTGGTGATATTATTAACGGCTTTTTTAATAATTTGATTTTTTAATTTATCAGTAGTTTTTTGGTTTTGTTGGAATTTGGCAATAGCATTTTGAACATTGTCTGCTTGTTTTAAAACCTGGGGATTTTTATTGTGCCACATATCATTGATTTGTTGCAAAAGGTTTAAAAAAGTATCAGGCGGATAATAGGTGCCACCATAAAAAGATAGTCCGTCAGTAGTTAAAAAATTAGTTGACGGCCAGCCACCTCTGCCATTACTGATTAAAACTGCCATCATATAATTTTCATCAACTACGGGTAACTGCTCTCTATCGACCTTGATTGAGATAAAATTATCATTGAGATATTTGGCTATTTTTTCATTTTCAAAACTCTCTCGCTCCATTACATGACACCAGTGGCAAGTGGAGTAACCAATTGATAAAAAAATTGGTTTATTTTCTTGTTTTGCCTGTGCAAAAGCATGTTCTCCCCAGGCTTGCCAATTGACAGGATTGTGAGCATGTTGCAACAAATATGGCGAAGACTCTTTGATTAAACTATTAGTAAATTTATGCTGTTTGTTGTTATCTTGCCCCATGGAATTTTGCATAAAAAATAATAAAAATAAAGTTATTATAGCTTTTTTCATAATTATTCTGTTAAAAGTTTGTCAATCAATTGCTCGGCTATCTCTGGCATAAAGCCACCAAACTCATTAAAACGAATGTTGCCTTGTTTATCAATAATCGCCATTTGAGGTGTGCCACGAGTTTGAAAGGCTTTCATGGTTTCAGGCAGTCTTTCATTTTCTAATCTTTTATCAACCCCCACAGGATGGGTGATATTTTTTTCTTTTAAAAAGGTTTTCAAGCGAGAGTTATTTTGATAATCATAACCTTCAAATACCGTATGAATACTGACAATTTTTAATTTTTTGTTTTTTATTTCATTAGCATATTTTTTTTGCCAAGTTTGCACCAATGGAATTGAAAAGCTGTTGCAACCTGGACACCAAAGTTGAAAAAATTCAATAATCACCACCTGTCCTTTTAGGTCTTTTAGATTTATAGCCTCACTATTAAACCATTTTGATGTTTGCCATTGAGGGGCAGGTTTGTTTTGTGTTTTGCTCTCTGCAATAGATGGATTTTGCCAAATAAACAATAAAGATAAAAATAATGTGTTTGTTACTAATGTTGCAAGTTTATGCATAGGTTTGTTCTCAATAATAAAAATACTTTGATGTTGACAACAACAAAAAGTTCATTTTTATTGGAGACTTTTGCATAATGCAATAAAAATATTATCAATTAGTTGTAGATTTTACGATAATAAAGAGGAGAAAATTGGAGCTGGTGATGGGAATCGAACCCGCGACCTGCTGATTACAAATCAGCTGCTCTACCGATTGAGCTACACCAGCTATGTGATAATGAAAAAAATATCATAATTGAAACAGGCATATTGTAAGCATTTTTATGACTTTTGCAAGTTATTTTTTGAAAATATTAGAGTTTGCCGATTTTTGGTTTGAAAGACCACATAATTATTTCTAATAAAAGTGGGATAACATTAGATATACCAACTAACATTTCTGTGCCCTCTGTATCAATAAATGCGGGGCTTACCGTGCCTGTTGGAATTGAATTTTTGGCAAGCTCGACCAACTCTGGCATCATCGGCACTAAAAATATAAAAGCATTAGCGGTTAAAAAAATCATCGTGGCAATTTTGATTTTGAACCAATTTGGCAAGGTAGAAAATTGGGTATATAAAATTATATCAGATAAAATCTTTAAACCCAACCCCGGCAGGATTAAGATATAAGCACTAATTTCTTTGTAGGAGTAAATATGAAACATCAAAGTAGCATCAGAGCTTGCCATAGATGCACCGATTACAATATGCGATAGGATTCCACCGACATACATTATGGTGCCGATCTCTTGGATAAATGTGGCAAATTTTTTCATAATTTTATTTGTATTGTTTTTAGATTAATTCATATAACAAGGGGGCATGCCCCCTTGTTAAAACTTGTCCTTATCTTTTGCCAAACCACATGCGTGAAAATAACCCGTCTTTTTTGATAAATTGATGATATAAAGATGCACCTATATGACCCAATAAAACGACAAATAATATTTTTGTTAGAATCCCGTGGGCTATGCGTTGAGGCATATCAGAGATTGAATCAGGCAGAGTTGAGCTGCTTAGAATCAAACCCGGAATATCAGCGCCAAGCGACATAGAAATACCACTTGCGACTATCATAAATACCAGCATATATAACAAATAATGAGTCCAGACTCCGAGTTTATTTAAAACAGGATGACCTATATCAACTTCCGCAGGATTCTTAGAAAAAATCCGAGTTAGCAACCTTATTAACATTAAACCTGCGATCAACATACCGGCTTTCATATGAATATCAATGCGATCGATTTTAAAGTCAATATCATTTGCCATATTAGCAATTTCATTACCCATAAACAATGCCATAAATATCATCGGCACCATCAGCCAATGCAAAATAACAATTAAAAAATGGTATCTTTTCATGATTATTTAACCTTTGAGATAATGTAATCCACAGAAGATAAAATATCTTTGTCGGCACATTTTTTACAACCGCCTTTTACTTTATGATCATCTGTGCCTTTTAGCACAATTTTTTTCATTTTATCGATTGAGTCTCTTTTGATAAATTTGCTCCATTCTTTTTTATCACTTATATCAGGAGCACCTGACATCCAGCCTTTAAAACCGCCAGTATGGCAAGAGCTACAAACCTTATCAAAAGTTTTTTTGCCGTTATCTGCTGTGGCTTGATTTATACCCAGAACCAACAAAGAGCAACCTACAATTAAAATTTTAGTTAACATAATTTAATGCATTAATAAAAAAACGACTATTATAACACAAAAATAAAAAAAAATTCGTCATTGCGAGGCACGAGTCAATCTCTACCTTGTCCGTCATTGCGAGGAACGAAGCAATCTCTACCTTGTCCGTCATTGCGAGGCACGAA
>QNFE01000061.1 GCA_003645455.1 Gammaproteobacteria bacterium
ATAAATCAAATCTACCGATTTTGAATTGAGACCATTTAAGATATAAAGATTATCGCCTGTGAAAAGAGTGTTTGTCATTCGCCGTATTATAGCATGAGACCTTTGCATAAATCAAGTGCTGTTTAGAGAGACAGAAAATAGTGCATTTTGTGTGTTTTATAAATTGTGCTTGATTTATGCAAAGGTCTCAGTATATTTTTATTATTTTATGCCTTGTTTTAATTGTTGCACTAACCAGTGGATTTCAACAGGAGTTAAAAAAGGCAACCAAGGTGGCATAGGTGTGCCTGCTCTGCCAGCGGATATGGTAGCCTCTAAGTATTGCAAGGGTTTGTTTTTTAATGCTTGTGAGGTTAATGCAGGACCTAAACCGCCTTGTAGACTCATGCCATGACAAGAACCGCAATCGTGTTTTAAGAGATGAATTATTTGTTTTTGACGAGATGGGTCTGGTGGTTGTGCTGATGCCGGCAGACACCAACACAAAACCAATACAACTAATAGATTATTTCTTAACAGCATTCACTTCGGCTTTTTTATTGTTAAAGCCTAATTTATATCCTAGCGAGACATGATGAAAACGAGCATTTGTATAGTCATCGTGGATAGCAAAACCAAAGTTATACATTTTTTTGATATCAAAACTTACATCACCTGCTTTCGATGACTTTAAAAGGCGACGCATTTGAACCACCCATTTATTACCCTTTTTAGTGCCAACAAAATCAACACCTTGACCGCCTTTCATTATTCTGTCATCCAAAACATAACCGTCTTCTGTGTCACCACCTGAATTAAAACGAACTATGTCCATAAATTTACCAGATTTAAGGGCTGTTGCTATATCCCCTTTTGACTTTTTCTTATCCCATCCGCCACGTTTTTTGCCATTTTTACCTTTGATTTCAATCTTGGTTCTGCTCTCTTTGATGTATTTGTGAGCATTTTTATTGGCCTCATCTGGCATACCAACTAAGTCGTGATGACATGTTCCCCAGCACCCTGCCTGATCTGCCCATTTTACCTCATCATTTGCAAACATTATGGCTAACTTAATCTGGTTTTTAGGATCCATTTTTTTACCTGATTTTTTGCCATCTTTCCAACTAAATTGCATATATAAATATTTGTCATCAAACATTGATTTAACAGTAACTGGAATATGACCTCTTTTGCCTTTAATGGGTGTTGGTTCTGCTTTTTCACCTGTGACAATTTTTTTGCCCATAATATCAATTTCATTATCATGACAATCAAAACATCTCTCGCCACCCTTATCAAATGCACGGTTACCGCTGTGATCTTTGCCATTTAACATCCACTCCATTGATGTTTGACCTGGATACAATAGATTTATTATGCGAGCTTTGGCTTTGCCCCAACTCACAGAAAAACTTTTTCCACCTGATGATGGAGCAGGAGCAGCTTCAACAGGAGGTGCTACGGCATCAACAACAGCGGCGGCGGCGGATTTAGCACTCTCTAATGCTTCTTTGACGGCTTCATCTATTTGTTGTTGAATGCTCGCCTCGTTCTCTTCCTGCTTTGCCAAATCGGCAGCTTTTTTACTTTTTTCTATTTCAGTAATTTCTGCCATACCATCTAAATACGATTGGGGTACCTTGCGAACAAAAGCAGGATTTGGTTTTTCCAATTCCTCAATTTCTTCATCCGTTAAGAGTTTGCGGACATCCTTGTGGGCTATGCCTTTGTGGCAATCTATACAGGTTGCTCCGGTTTCAAGAGCACTCAAATGTTGTTTGCGAGCTCTTGGTATTTGAAATTTTGGATTCATTGATTCAAAGTTATGACAATTACGGCACTCTCTTGAATCTGTCTCTTTCATTGTATTCCAAACACTTTTTGCCATTGTCAACCTATGGTTATCAAATTTTTCTTTGTTGTCTATTGTGCCTAACACTTTATGCCAAACTTCTTTGCTGGCTTGAATCTTTCGCACAACCTTATGAATCCACGGATCTGGCACATGACAATCAGAACATGTAGCCCTTACCCCAGTTCGATTTGAATAATGAATCGTGGGTTTATACTCTTGGTATACATTATCTTCCATTTCATGACAACCTATACAAAACCCCATGGTATTGGTTGCTTCCATAGAAGTATTAAATCCGCCCCAAAAAATAATTCCTGCAAAAAATATAATGAATGCTCCACCAAGAGATGCTCCAAATATTTTCTTAGAAAAAAACGATATTTTTTTAACTGGTGCTTTCACAGTGGTTTTTTTTACCGTTGGTGATTTTTTTGTTGTTGTTTTAGTTTGTGCCATTGTATTGCTCCAAAATTTTAAAATTATTTTAAAAACTCTTACTGACAGATGCTGCTAAAGGATTCTTACAAAATTCTTAAAATAATAAAAAATAAAAAAGGCAGATAGTATAAAAACTACCTGCCTTAAGATTTAAATCATAAAAGATTTAAGTTACGTGGTTAGTTCTATTGAATACATTGAACTTACCAGTAGGTGTTGTTAAACCTTTGATGCGCTTAATCTCTTTGAGAGTTTTTGCATCATAAACTACGATTTCACCAGTAGGCTTCTTGTTTTCTTTGCGATTCCAAACAGAAACCCAAACCTCTGTGCCTTTTTGGTTGAATTCAATATGAACTGCAACCTTACCAGCTTCTTTGGTTACCTGAATAGTTTTGACAACCTTACGAGTCTTTTTGTCAATAACTTTTACAGCTTGTTGGATTTCAGGCTCAGGATGCTTAGTCTGATCCGCCCAAACATAATCACTTGTAGGGTGAGTTCTGATAAATACACCAGCACCGTCTGTTTCTACTTCATAACACTTTTTCCAAGCTTGGTCTTTGTGACCTGCAGGATCATTGCCCCAAACAGTTACTTTACCAACACCCAAATGAGTTGTGCCACCGACAGGACCACATTTAGGGTCTACCCAGTTAGCACCAGGACCTGGATGCGGTAGTTTATCCACATCAAGCATAGCTGCTAATTTACGAGTTTTGGTATCAACCATAACCATTTTATTAGAAGCATTAGCGGCGATTTGAAAATAACGACCTGTTGGATCAAAGAAACCATCGTGCAAGAATTTAGCACTATTGATTTTATCAATTCTTAGGTTATCCAAATCAGAATAATCAACCTGCCACATTTGACCTAACTCTTTGGCAGCTACCAAGAAAGATGACTCATTAGGAGTTGTGTAAATAGCTGCTACACGAGATTCGTTGACATATTCACCGTCAACATTAACACCACGAGTAGAGACAACTTTTAGTGGGTTCAACTTGTCATCCATGATAACAAAATGCGGAGGCCAATAACCACCACCAATTACATATTTACCGTCACCTGATACCGCTACATCACGAGCATCATAAGCAATTTGCACCTTGGCTACTAACATTTTTTTAGGATCTTGCCATAAATCAAACTTTGATACCACACCATCACGACCGATACTATACCAAAAACGACCAGGGGTCTTAGCATGCTCTTTGCTATGATGCTCGGTAGCTTTAATTACATGCACCGCATAACCTGTGTCAAGGTGAGCTACGATTTCGTGCTTATCGCCATCAATAATAGCAACCTTGCCCGCATCACGTTCAATAACTACGAAAAAGTTTTCCCAGTTTCTGCCGTGAAGTGGTTTGGTAGGATAAGCCGATGGCTCAATAAAGACTTTATGACGTTTTTTCATCAATGCCAAAGACATTTCAGGTGGAACAGGTGGTGTGTTTTGAATATATCTTGCTAACATATCAATCTGTTTTTTAGAAAAGATATCGTCAAAGTTGTTCATGCCGCCTTCTGTGCCATAAGTGATGATCTTAGCTAATTTCTTAGTGCCACTTTTTAAAGTGTCTTTTGGCAAAAGGCTTTTGCCTGTTGCACCTTTACGCAAGACACCATGACAACCTGCACATCTTTGAAAATACAATGATTGTGCTTCTTTGAATTCAGCATCGGTCATTTTAGGGGCATCAGCTGCTGTGACTTGCAATGACATAAATGACATTGAAACACCAGCTATAAGGCTTAATGCCGCAGTTTTAGTTAAGACTTGTTTCATAAATAATTACTCCATATGAAAAAACATTAAAAAGAAATCTCTAAAAAACCTATGCAGGGCTTTTAGAGATTCCCTTACTTAGTTGTGTGCATTTTACTTCATAGACACACGGACAGTATTCTATTACAATGTTATTAACTATTATTTGATATACATCAATTAATAATTAATTTTTATTCAAAATTGATTCAAATCAATTTTTTGTGTTATAGGATAACGACGTTCTCTACCAAATGCTCTATGGCTTATTTTAGGCCCAGGTGGACTTTGGCGACGTTTATGTTCATTTTTTAGAATTAAACTCATTATACGATTTACTAATTTTTTATCAAACCCTTGTTTTATTACCTGCAAAGATGATTGATTTTTTTCAATAAAATTCTCTAATATGATGTCCAAAATATCATACTTAGGAAGACTGTCTTCATCTTTTTGTTCGGGGGATAATTCTGCACTCGGAGGTCTAATTATAACCCTATGAGGTATAATTTCCACACGATGGTTTATGTATTTTGCTAATCTATACACATCTTTTTTATAAACATCTTTTAGAGGAGCAAAACCTCCTGCCATATCTCCATACAGGGTGCAATATCCTGTTGCCATCTCAGATTTATTTCCTGTTGTTATGACTAATTTATTAAATTTATTTGCCATCGCCATTATCAACACCGCTCTTATTCTTGCTTGGATATTCTCCTCTGTTATGTCTGTTTTTTTGCCAACAAAAAATGGTGACATGGTCGATAAAATTGTATCAAAGCTATTTATAATAGGAATTATGTTGTATTTAATTGATAAATTATCAGCCTGTTTTATGGCATCATCAAGGCTCATTTGAGCGGTATATTGAGATGGCATAAGCTGTGCTTCCACATTTTTTGCACCTATGGCACACTCTGCCAGAGATAGGGTTACCGCCGAATCTATGCCACCTGATAGGCCAATTAAAACTTTTTTAAAATTATTTTTTTTAACATAGTCCTTTATGGATAAAACCAAAGCATCGTGCAATCTGTTGATAAAATTAGGGTAGATGTTATTTTTAAATGTTAGTGGTTTTATTATTTTTTTACCATCGATGCAAATTGTCCGTTTATCTTCTTTAAAGAGTTTCATTTGATGAACAATATTTGCTTTATCGTCAAAAACCATACTGTCACCATCAAAAACTAACTCGTCTTGCCCACCCACTTGATTGAGATAAATTATAGGAATTTTTATTTTTTTTATTCTATTTTTTAAGGTTTTTACTCTATCTTTATGTTTGTTTTCTTCATAAGGAGAGCCGTTTAAGTTGATAATAATGTCGGCTTTATCTTTAAGGTCAATGGTATTTTTATCGTCCCATATATCTTCACATATAGTTAAGGCATATTTTATATTTTGGTGGCTAAATATACAGCTGTTCTTACCTTCTGTAAAATATCTTTTTTCATCAAACACTCCATAATTTGGTAATATTTTTTTTTGGTAAAAAATATTTTCTTTATTTTTTTCCATCAAAATTGCACTATTATATAGTTTATCGTCTATTTTTTGCGGTAACCCAAAAATTAGCTTTGTGTTAGATAGATTTTTGTCAATTTTTAATATAGATTTTTCTATTTGATTAAAAAAAGATTGGTGGAATAACAGATCTTCCGGCGGATAACCACAAATTGCTAACTCAGGAAAGATTACAATATCTATATTTTTTTTGACAGACCTTAAATAATGGTGGATAATTTTATCTGTATTTGATTTAACATCTCCTACTGTGGGGTTAAATTGAATTAGTTTTATTTTTATTGTCATTTTTTTTATAAGTTGTGTTTGAATTATGCAAAGGTCTCATAGCATAACATGGTATCTTTGCATAATTCAAGCACAATTTATAATAAAATATATCTATTTTCTTGTTAACCTAAACAGCACTTGATTTATTATTATATAAAATGTTATAGTATTCAAGTTTTTATAGGAGACCTTTGCATAATTAAAGTGCTGTTTAGAAAATACAGAAAATAGTGCATTTTTACAGTAAAAATAAGGAAAATAGCTTGCTATTTGACGAATTTTTGCTGTAAAAAGGTGTATTTTATGTGTTTTATAAATTGTGCTTGAATTATGCAAAGGTCTCTATAGGTAATTATTTAATGCAATGAAAATATCACAAAAAAATAAAAATGCTCTATCTAACCCTTGGATGATAGGTTGGTTATTATTGGTTACTATTGTTCTGTCAATCAACTCTTATATGATAATAACCTCGGCTACAACGGGGCCAGGTTTAGTATTTGATGACTATTATCAGCGTGGAGTAGATTATGAAAAAAAAGCCTTAAAGTTACTTGATGATAAAAAACAATTGCAGTGGGAAATATTACTGGATTCAACCGATATTAAGGTCAATGAGCCTACAACTTTAAACATATTAGCAAAAGACAATAATGGAAATCTAATCAAAGGATTGACCGGAATACTACAAGTATATCGCCCTTCTGACAAAAATAAGGATCAGATAATCCAGCTAAAAGAAAACAAAGATGGCACTTATTATGCTGATTACACTCTCGGATTAAAAGGTAAATGGCGTCTATTGGTATCATTAAAACAAGCAGATAAATTACAAACAATTGAAAAAAAAATATTTGTTAGATGATTCATAAAACTGATAATTGTTTTCATTGCGGTTTGCCCGTTACTCCTCAAAACATAATAACTATAAAAATTCAAAGCAACATGGAGAATTTTTGTTGTATCGGTTGTTCCGGGGTATGTGAGGTAATTTATAATAACGGCTTGCAGGGATTTTATGATAGAGTTCAATCTAATAATCCGCTGTCACCGCCACCACCTAACACAAACAATAATAACAATATATTCGATCTACCAGAAGTATTGGATGAATACATTACCATTGATAATGATGATTTTCATAAGATTAAACTCTTGGTGGAGGGAATTCATTGTGCCGCCTGTGTATGGTTAATTGAAAAAGCTTTAAATGATATTGATGGAGTCAAAAAAATTGCAGTCAACCTATCATCAAAATCTCTTATGCTGAAATGGAATCCAAGTGTTATAAAACTATCTCATATTAGCCAAATCTTACAAAGCATAGGTTATAAAACCCATATATACGATAACTCTGATGCAAATTACCAGATGGAACAAAGTAATCGCAAAAAACTTTATCGGATAATATTTGCAGGTTTTGCTATGATGAATTTGTTGTGGATATCTATCTCTTTATATAGCGGAGCAGATGAGGGAGAATATCGCAATTGGTTTCATATTTTGGGTTTTTTGCTCGCTACCCCCACTCTTTTTTACTCTGGCTTTGATTTTTTGAAAGGTGCTTTTTTATCGATCAAAATCAAACACCTTAACATGGATGTTCCTGTTTCAATCGGTGCTGTTGCCACATGGTCTTATTCAACATATATCACTTTTTTTAACCCAACAATTGGCGATGTTTATTTTGATACTGTGGTTAATTTTATTTTTGTAATTTTGATTGGCAGATACTTGGAGTCCTCTGCTCGTGCTCGTGCTATTTTTTCAACACAAAGACTTGTGAACCTACAACCGACAAATGCAACCCTCATCAACAACAATATAGAAAAAATTACTCAGGTGCGACTTTTAAAAATCGGTGAATGTGTCATTGTTCGACCAGGCGAGAAAATTCCTATTGACGGCATCATAAAATCAGGATTAAGCGATATAAATGAGGCGAGCATCACAGGAGAATCTATACCTGTTATCAAAAAAAATGGAGATTTTGTTTATGCCGGCACAATCAATACTAATGGAGTTTTAATCGTTGAAATTAAACAAATTCTTCAACATAGCACCTTGGGTAAAATCATAGAATTGGTTGAAAGATTGCAAGAAAGTAAACCACCCATTCAAAATATCACAGATAAAATTGTGCCTTGGTTTGTTTTTATTACTTTATCTTTATCTGTTATAACTTTTTTTATATGGGTCGGTGTTGATTTTGAAAAAGCTCTTTTGTCAAGCGTTTCGGTGTTGATTATAACCTGCCCTTGTGCTTTTGGTTTAGCCACCCCTATGGCAGTCGCTGTGGCATCTGGCATAAGTGCTAAATTTGGGATCTTAATCAAAGATAGCACAAGCTTTGAAACTCTATCATCAATCAAACATTTTGTGTTCGATAAAACAGGGACTCTTACAACAGGAAAGCTTACCATAAAAAATTTATTTTTAGCACAAGATATTACTGAAAATTATTTTTATAAAATAGCCTATTCTTTGGAAAAAAACTCAAAACATCCAGTAGCACAAGCCGTAATAAATAAAGCTACAGAATTAAACATTGACAATCACTACACTTTGGATAATTTTAAATCTTATCCAGGTTTAGGAGTGGCAGCTATCATGGATAATAACACGAAGATATTTATGGGAAAATATGATTTTTTAAAAAATAATAAAATTAATATTTCAAAAAAGTGTAACAATTTTATCAAACAAAAAACAATTAAAAATTCTACCAATGTTTTTCTTGGAGTTGATAACCTATGTATCGGAATTATAACCCTAACTGATAGCATAGTTCATAATGCCTCTGATGTATTGAAAAAATTATCACAACACAATATAGAATTAAACCTATTAACAGGGGACAAAAAAGAGGTTGCCATGAATCTGCGACAACAATTAGCTGTGAATATTAAAATTTATGCTGATTTATTGCCAGAGGACAAGAAAAATAAGATTAAAGAATTACAAAAAAACAACAACAACAAAATAGCCATGGTAGGTGATGGCATTAATGATGCTCCGGCACTTATGCAAGCTGATGTAGGGATTGGAATGGGGAACTCTGATGATATTGCCTTGCAAAGTAGCGATATTATTTTATTGCAAAATAAATTAGAGCATATTCATTTGTTGATATCACTATCAAAGCAAACAATAAAAACAATAAAACAAAATATTGGCTTGTCTGTATTGTATAATATCATCATGGTTCCACTTGCTATGGCATCTTTTGTAACCCCACTTGTGGCAGCCATCGCTATGCCAATTAGCTCATTGTTGGTGATACTTAATGCAGGTTTGATAAATTTTAAAATAAAAAAAGGCTCATGGATGTAATCTACTTTTTAATCCCAGCTATGCTTATCATAGGTTTACTTATAGTTATTGTTTTGATAATTTCAATTAAAAACGGACAATATGATGATTTAGATGGTGACTCATACCGCATATTGATGGAAGATGAAGACGGAGATGGGAGCAACAAAAACCAAAAAATATGAAAAAATTTTCAATCAAAATTAGAGTTTATTATGAAGATACTGATGCAGGTGGT
Organism: Gammaproteobacteria bacterium; assembly: GCA_003645455.1. Classification (GTDB taxonomy): domain Bacteria; phylum Pseudomonadota; class Gammaproteobacteria; order QNFE01; family QNFE01; genus QNFE01. The sequence goes on from QNFE01000061.1 coordinate 9,400, forward strand.
GTAGTTTATTATGCTAATTACTTAAAGTTCTATGAGCGAGCTCGCACCGAATATTTGCGCCATATGGGTTACAACCAAGATCAATTAAAAAATAAATACGATACCATATTTGTCGTCCGAAGCATTACAGTAGACTACTTAAAACCCGCTAAATTAGATGAGTTGTTATTAGTTGACGTAACAATTGTAGAGAGCAGAAAGGCAAGTTTTACCATTGAGCAAAAAATAAAACGATTAAATGATATAATATCCTGTGCCACAGTAAGAATTGCCTGTGTAAGTAATTCAAAATTAAAACCCAAAAAAATCCCTTTTAAAGAACTTATTAGGTTATAGCAAAATATTATCCAAAGGCCACAATAGCAATAAAATTCAAACCTTGAAACCATGTTGTTGATGTCTTAAAACCTGCTTTTTTTAATCTTTTTTTTAGTTTTTTTTGAGTCTCTGCATATAAGATTTGCTGTAATGCTATCTCTTTTTGTTGTATTTCTGTAGCACTATAATGCCCATGATTTTTTTTAAATTCATAGTGTAATTTGCATAATAACTCTTGCTGCATTTTATTTTTATAGTTAATTTTTTCAGCAATAATTAAGACTCCGTCTTTTTTTAATCCTTGATAAATGTTTTTTAAAATCTTATTTTTATCTGTGGTTTTTATAAATTGTAACACAAAATTCAACATAACTATTGAAGCATTATTGATTTTTATATCTTTAATGTCTGCATGACAATATTTTATATTTAATTTTTTCGCTTGGGCATTATTTTTCATTTTTTGCAACATTTCTTGTGAGTTATCAACGGCAATGATTTTTTTTATCTTTTTATTGTTGTTTCTTGTTATAGAAAAGATAGAAGCTCCCAGGGAACACCCTAAATCATATATATTTGTATTGTGTTGAATAAAAATATTAAAATTTGCCAACAAATCATTGAAAGTTTTGTATCCTGGGATTGAGCGATTTAACATATCAGAGAATACTGTCGCTATTTTTTCATTGAATGCAAATGCTTTTATTGTTTTTTGTTTTTTTTTATAGATATTATCTTTCATTTTTTATAAGAGACCTTTGCATAATTAAATAAAAAATGCTATAGTATCAAACATTATTAACTTTTACAAATTAAATACCATGTCTTGGAAAAGCACCACACAACACTCATTCGCAGATATTATGAGACCTTTGCATAATTCAAGTGCTGTTTAGAGAGGACAGAAAATAGTGCATTTTTATAGCAAAAATGAGGAAAATGGCAAGTCCTTTGGAGTTTCTCGCTACGCTCGTGATGACGAATTTTTGCTATGAGCATATGCAATCTATTTGTTTTATAAATTGTGCTTGAATTATGCAAAGGTCTCATTATG
>QNFE01000062.1 GCA_003645455.1 Gammaproteobacteria bacterium
ACAGAAAATAGTGCATTTTTATAGCAAAAATGAGGAAAATGGCAAGTCCTTTGACGAATTTTTGCTATAAAAAGGCACATTTTGTGTGTTTTATAAATTGTGCTTGAATTATGCAAAGGTCTCGTGTTATTATTGCCGTTTTGTTTTAATTTTAAAAAGGAGTCTTTTGTTGAAAAATAAAGCAATTTTATGCTTAGAAGACGGCAGTATTTTTAATGGTTTTGCGATAGGATTTTTATCATCTTGTGTCGGCGAAGTTGTTTTTAATACTTATATGACAGGTTATCAAGAAATTTTAACCGACCCATCATATAAAAAACAAATTACAACTCTTACCTATCCACATATCGGAAATACTGGCACAACTGATATTGATAACGAGTCCTCAAAAGTGCAAGCCGCAGGTCTGGTTATCAAAGACTTACCAATAATGGCAAGCAACTGGCGTTCTACCTCAAATTTACAAGATTATTTATTACAGCATAAAATTGTCGCTATCGCAGGGATTGATACCCGTGCATTAACCAAAAAACTTCGCACCCAGGGTTCTTTGAGGGGCTGCATTCAATGTGGTGAGGATATTGATGAAAAAAAAGCTCTCCAAAATGCTCTTGATTTACCAAGCTTGAAAGGAGCTGATCTCGCATCACAGGTTAGTTGCAAAAAAACCTATGATTGGCACCAAACCACTTGGAATCTAGATCAAGATGATTATCCTGTTATCGCAAAAAAAGATTTAAAATATAAAGTTGTCACTTATGATTTTGGCATTAAGCACAATATTTTAAGAATTTTATCCCAAAGAGGATGTGATATAACCGTAGTGCCTGCAAAAACTCCTGCAAGCAAGATTTTAAAAATGAATCCAGATGGTATATTTTTATCAAATGGTCCTGGCGACCCTGCGGCTTGTTCTTATGCGATTGACAATATTAAAACCCTAATGTTAAAAGATAATTTGCCGATTTTTGGGATATGTTTGGGTTATCAATTGTTAGCTCTATCCTGTGGGGCAAAAACTTATAAAATGAAATTCGGCCATCACGGCGCTAATCATCCAGTATTAGATTTACAAACTAAACAGGTTAAAATCACCTCGCAAAATCACGGTTTTACCGTTGATGAAAAAAGTCTTCCTGATGCTTTGCAACCTACCCATATTTCATTATTTGACAAAAGTCTGCAAGGTGTCCGTCATACCACAAAACCTATTTTTGGTTTTCAAGGACATCCAGAGGCAAGCCCTGGCCCTCATGACATTGATTATCTTTTTGATAATTTTATTACGGATTTAAAAAATGCCAAAAAGAACTGATTTAAAAAGTATTTTAATTATTGGTGCCGGACCCATTGTCATAGGGCAAGCCTGCGAGTTTGATTATTCTGGTGTGCAAGCCTGCAAAGCTCTACGCGAGGAGGGGTATAGAGTAGTTTTAGTAAATTCCAACCCTGCCACGATTATGACTGATCCTGATATGGCAGATGCCACCTATATTGAACCGATTACCTGGCAGATAGTGGAAAAAATTATAATAAAAGAACAGCCTGATGCTCTGCTACCAACCATGGGCGGACAAACAGCACTTAATTGTGCGCTTGATTTAGCCCGCGAGGGTGTGCTTGAAAAATATAATGTTGAGTTAATTGGGGCGTCCACCGATGCGATTGATATGGCAGAGGATCGTGATTTATTCAGAAAAGCCATGGGCGAGATTGGGTTGGAGACTCCACGAGCTTTTATAGCCCACAGTTTAGAGCAAGCATGGGGGCACCAAGACCAAATAGGTTTTCCGTGTATTATTCGTCCATCTTTTACGATGGGTGGCTCAGGTGGTGGTATCGCTTACAACAAAGAAGAATTTGAACAAATTATAAAACACGGTTTAAATTTATCTCCTACGACAGAAGTTTTATTGGAAGAATCTGTTTTAGGCTGGAAAGAATATGAGATGGAAGTTGTCCGTGACAAAAACGACAACTGCATTATAATTTGTGCAATTGAAAACTTTGACCCAATGGGTGTGCATACCGGCGATTCAATTACAGTCGCTCCTGCTCAGACTCTCACCGATAAAGAATATCAGATTCTGCGAGACGCCTCTATCGCAGTGTTGCGAAAAATTGGTGTGGAAACCGGTGGCTCTAATGTGCAATTTGCTATTAACCCCGAAAATGGCAAAAAAATTATAATTGAGATGAACCCTCGAGTCTCTCGCTCGTCTGCTCTGGCCTCCAAAGCCACAGGTTTTCCGATTGCGAAGATTGCTGCTAAACTTGCTATCGGATATACTCTGGATGAGTTAGGTAATGACATTACAGATGGCAAAACTCCGGCATCATTTGAGCCTACTTTGGATTATGTAGTCACAAAAATCCCAAGATTTACCTTTGAAAAATTCCCCACCGCATCTGATAAACTTACCACCCAGATGAAGTCTGTCGGTGAAGTGATGGCAATTGGCAGAACCTTTGCTGAATCTCTCCAAAAAGCCTTGCGAGGATTAGAGATCGGAGTAGATGGATTAACTCCTATTTTAAACCCAGATTTAAACTTTGAAGACAAAGAAAATATTTTAAAAGCAAAATTATCACTGCCGACTGATAAAAGAATTTGGTATGTAGCAGATGCTTTCCGTGCGGGTTATGATATTGAAAAAGTTTTTAACCTATCCAAAATTGACCGTTGGTATTTGGCAATTATTAAAGATTTAATTGATGAGGAGCAAAACCTTAACAAACAAAATCTGCATAAAATTAGCCCTGAAAAGCTATTCTCATTAAAACAAAAGGGCTTTGGTGACGAAAGGCTCGCAAATTTATTAAATATAGATCAAAAACAAGTGCGAGATTATCGATTATCTCACAACATTAAACCTGTTTATAAAAGAGTTGATACCTGTGCAGGAGAGTTTGCCACAACAACCGGATTTATGTATTCCACCTATGAGATGGAAGACGAGTGCGAACCCACTGATAACAAAAAAATTGTTATTCTAGGTGGCGGACCCAATCGCATCGGCCAAGGAATTGAATTTGATTATTGTTGTGTGCATGCCGCTTTTGCTTGTTCTGAAATCGGCTATGAGACGATAATGATAAATTGTAACCCTGAAACTGTCTCCACGGACTATGATACCTCTGATAGATTATATTTTGAACCTCTGACATTTGAAAATGTTTTAGATGTAATTCAAGCGGAAAATCCGGTCGGAGTTATTGTCCAGTATGGCGGACAAACCCCGCTCAAACTTGCTAATGATTTATATAATGCCGGTGTCCCTATTATCGGCACCTCCCCTGATTCTATTGATTTAGCGGAAGATCGCGAAAGATTTCAACAAATAGTCCATAAACTTAACATCAAGCAACCTCCCAACCGCACTGCCACGGATGAAGAACAGGCAGTTTTATTAGCCACAGAAATTGGTTATCCACTTGTTGTTCGCCCCTCGTATGTATTAGGCGGTCGTGCGATGGAGATTGTCCACAATGCGGCAGATTTAAGATTATATATGAATACCGCAGTTTCGGTATCTTTTAATTCTCCGGTTTTATTAGATAGATTTTTAGATGATGCCATTGAGGTTGATATTGATGCTATATCAGACGGCGAAGATGTCATAATCGGTGGAATAATGGAGCATATCGAACAGGCGGGGATTCACTCAGGCGACTCTGCTTGTTCTTTGCCACCTTTCACTTTAAGTGATGATATTCAACAGCAGCTTAGTGATTATATGGTAAGACTTGCCAAAGAATTAAAAGTAATTGGGCTTATGAATGCCCAGTTCGCCATTCAAGGAGAGGACATATATATCTTAGAGGTAAATCCCAGAGCATCACGCACTGTGCCATTTGTATCAAAAGCCACCTCGGTGTCTCTTGCCAAAATTGCTGCCAAAGTAATGTGTGGAATCAGTTTAAAAGAACAAAGAATCAAAAAAATCCCTACCCCATATTTTTATAATGTTAAAGAATCAGTTTTTCCATTTATAAAGTTTGCAGGGGTTGATCCATTATTAGGTCCTGAAATGAAATCCACCGGTGAAGTGATGGGAATCGGTAGAACATTTGAAGAGGGCTTTGCTAAGGGACAAATTGCTTCGGGAAATATTCTACCAAAATCAGGGTTTGCTTTAATAAGTGTTCATGATAGAGATAAAAAACATGTTTTATATATCGCAAAATCCTTAACCAAAGCAGGTTTTGACTTAGTGGCAACAGGAGGCACAGCAAAACTTATCAATAACAATAATATCAAATGCAAAAATATCAACAAAGTAAAAGAGGGTCGCCCCCATGTCATAGATATGATAAAAAATGATGAAATATCTTTAATTATCAATACGACAGACGGTAAAAAAGCTATATCAGATTCTTTTACGATACGCCAGGAATGTTTGAATCGGCAAATTGTGTATACAACAACGATAACAGGTGGCAGGGCACTTTGTCAAGCCATCAACTATTGTGATGATTTTAACATTCAATCATTGCAAGAAATTCATGCAAAAATAAGGAGAAAATTATGAGAACTATAAATTTTTTAAAAAATACAACTATTGTTTCAATTTTATTTTTTATGTCATTTACAGCACAGGCAGATAAAGCTAATAAATTAGATAAAATAATTCAATCAATTGATACTTTGCAAGGTAATTTCAGCCAAACCTTACATAACGATAAAGGCGAGGTGTTACAAAAATCAACTGGTAATTATTTTATCAAAAAACCAAATAAATTCTATTGGGATTATAAAACTCCGCACAAACAATTGGTAATTTCAAATGGTAAATCTTTATGGTTATATGATACGGACTTAGAGCAGGTTACTATTAAAAATGCCACAAAAAGCACGAAAGATAGCCCCATCAGTGTTTTGTTGAATAAAAAAAATCTTGCCACTGCTTTTAAAATTAAAAAATTAAATAGACGTGAAAATTTAAATTGGCATCGATTACAAAGCAAAGAAGAAGATAGCAGCTTTAAAGAATTTTATGTAGGTTTTGATGATAATTATATAAAAGTTATGGAGCTACACGATAATTTTGGCAATATTACCCAAATCCTCTTTGAAAACAATAAAAAAAATCTATCCATTCAAAGCTCTTTTTTTGATTATAAACCACCAAAAGGAGTAGATATAATAGGTGGTAAAAAATAACAAATAATAGCAATTTTTTAATTTAATTCCCATGAATATTATCACAACTTTTTGGCATAAAACTGTCGTCTCTAAACCTGTGTCCTTGTTACTCATTAGCATAGGTTTGGTAATAATTGCAAGCTTTGGAGTTACTAATTTTAAATTAGATGCCTCAGGTGATTCTCTTACTTTGGAGTCTGATGAATCTCTGCGATATTACCGCTCAACCAGAGCAGATTATGGCTCGGATGATTTTTTAGTTATAACCTATACGCCTAAGATCTCAATGTTTGCTGATGAAAACCTTGCTCGATTAAAAAAATTAAAAACAGAACTTGGTAAAATCAACAATGTTAAGTCTGTAATCACTCTTTTAGATGTGCCACTAATTCAAAGCCCGCCGATTGGTTTGTCCGAGCTTGAAACCGGGGTCCGATATTTAAAAGACCAAGCAACAGATAAAAAATTAGCCCAACGGGAATTATTAAATAGCCCCATTTATACCAACCTTATCATAAGCCCACAAGGTAAAACAACAGCTTTGCAAATCAACTTTATCAAGGATAAAAAATTAGATAATTTATCAACAACCAGAGACAAACTCCGGCAGATAAAATATCAAAAAGGATTGAATCAAAACGAACAAGAGCAACTCGGACGGGTATCAGCAGACTATAAAATCCAAGCTAAGATAGTGCAAACAGAACAAGAGATAATAATCAAAAAAGTGCGAGTTATTTTAAATAACTATCGACAAGATGTTAAATTATTCTTAGGTGGTGTGCCGATGATTGTAGTTGATTCCATCAACTTCATCAAAGACGACATAAGCACATTTGGAGCGGCAGTATTAGGTTTTATTATTTTGGTATTATTTTTGGCTTTTAAACAACCTCGCTGGATTATTATGCCTCTGTTAAGTTGCCTCGTAGTTGTTTTGATTATGGTAGGATTACTTGGACACTTAGGATGGGATGTAACCGTAGTATCCTCTAATTTTATTTCTTTGTTATTGATTATCACTCTCTCAATTATAATCCATTTAATTGTCCAGTTTAATGAATTTCATAATGCCGAACCTGATGCCGATCACAAAGAATTGATTAAAAAAACTATCAGTGCAAAATTTCGACCATCTTTTTATACTGCCATTACAACCATAGTAGCTTTTGCCTCTTTGCTTTTTTCTGGCATTCGTCCGGTTATTGATTTTGGTTGGATGATGACAATCGGCATCAGTATTTCTTTTATCGTCGCATTTAGTTTTTTCCCGGCGACCATCTCTTTATTAAAAGCCCCAAAATTACATAAATCCATCGACTTTACGGGCAAGGTGACAGGGGCTTTTGCGAACGCCGTTCATCATCACAAAGCAACAACCCTAACAATATATGCCGTTTTAATTACAGTTGGCATTTGGGGTGTGGCAAATTTAACGGTTGAAAATCGTTTTATTGATTATTATAAAAAAGATACTGATATTTATCAAGGAATGTTACAAATCGATAAAGAGTTGGGAGGCACAACCCCGATGGATGTAATAATTGATGCCCCCGATGAGTTTTTTGCAAGTAAAAAAGTTGTTGATACAAAACCTGATAAACAAGACGAGCCTGATGAATTTGATGATTTAGATGCTGAATTTGAAGAAGGGGAGGATAATTCATTAGTATCTTCTAGTTATTGGTTCAATAGCCATAAAATGAAACAAATTAAAAAAATTCACTCATTTTTGGAATCTCAACCTGAAATCGGCAAGGTTTTGTCGCTGGATACGACAATGCAAATGTTACAACAACTCAACAAAAATCAAGAGGTTGATGATTTTTTTATGGCAGTAATTTATAAAAAAACTCCGCAAGATTTAAAAGAGCAATTATTTTTACCCTATATGCGCGCCGATGCTAATCAAATCCGATTTAGTATTCGTATTTATGAGTCTGATAAAAACTTAAAGAGACAAGATTTATTAAATAGAATTGATGAGTTTTTAAAAACCGATCTTAAATTAAAACCTGCCCAGGTGCATTTAACTGGGATGGTCGTTTTATACAACAATATGTTACAGAGTCTGTTCGGCTCACAGATTAAAACTTTGGGTTTTGTATTTTTGGCAATTTTAATAATGTTTATAATTTTATTCAAAAACATTAAATTAGCTCTAATCTCTATTATTCCTAATTTATTTTCTTCATCTTTCATCTTAGGCACAATGGGAATTTTTAATATCCCTTTGGATATAATGACCATCACCATCGCTGCTATTGCGATCGGAATTGGGGTCGATGATACGATTCATTATGTTGATAGATTCAACAAAGAATTTAAAAAAGATAATAATTACTGGCAAACAATTAGCCGTTGTCACGGCTCAATCGGTAAGGCATTATATTACACAACACTCACAATTACTTTGGGTTTTTCAATTCTGGTTCTATCAAACTTTGTGCCGACAATATATTTTGGCATCTTAACAGGGCTTGCGATGGTTGTAGCACTGATAGCAAACTTGACCCTATTGCCTTTGTTGATAGGATTATTCAAACCTTTGGGTGTCTTTGTTAAGAAATAAAAATATGAAAGAAATAAAAATTATTATAAACTTTTCTCTGATTTTAATTTTAAACTCGTGTGCGAGCAGCCCTGATGATCCTGACCCATGGGAGGGCATGAATCGTGGTATATATAGTTTTAACGAGGGTTTTGATGAATATGTAGCTCACCCTATTGCAGGAACATATAAAGAATATGCTCCTGGTTTTGTGCGTGCTGGTGTTTATAATTTTTTTAGTAACCTAGATGATTTTATTGTTTTTATCAATGGTTACTTACAATTCAAAGCAGTGCAGGGAACATCTGATTTAGGGCGTTTTGTGGTAAACTCAACCATAGGAATTTTTGGTTTATTTGATGTTGCAACCTATATGGGGCTTGTTAAACACAATGAAGACTTCGGACAAACTATGGGATATTGGGGAGTGGGGGACGGACCTTATTTTGTTATTCCTTTCATCGGTCCGTCATCTGTGCGAGATACCGCAGGTTGGGTAGCTGATTATCAAATTGATTTAATTCAAGAGGTGGAGGATAGAAATGCTCGGTATGGATTAGTTGCCCTCAAATACATTCATATGAAATCTATTTATCTTGATGCCAATGAAATTGCTCGTCAAATATCTTTGGATAAATATTCTTTTATCCGTGATGCTTATTTACAAAGACGCCAAAGTCTGGTTGCCGATGGTAATGTCGAGAATAAAAAAGAAGAAGAATTGGATGAGGATTTAGACGACTTATAACAATGAATTTATTATCATTATTTTTGCCCTATATTGCGGTTATCACAGGGTTGATATTTTTAGCAATAAGCTCTGATAAGTTTATCGACGGCTCATCGTCTATGGCAGAAATACTTGGGGTAAGTCCTTTGATTATAGGGATTACCATCATAGGTTTTGGCACCTCTGCCCCTGAAATTATTGTTGCTATTTTTGCCTCTATGGCAGGTAATTCAGATCTTGCCATCGGCAATGCACTGGGTTCTAATATTGCTAATATCGCTTTGGTGCTGGGGGTGGCAGCTTTATTTTTTCCATTATTTTTTACTTCCAATCTTGTTAAAAAAGAGTTACCAATTTTACTTTTTACCCAAATTTTGGTTTTTGTTTTATTGGCTGACTTATATTTTTCTACTATGGATTCTTTGTTGATGATAATAACTCTTATTATAATTCTAAGTTGGATGATATATGCTGCCAAAAAATTAAAAAACAAACAAAAACTACGGCAAGAGTTTAATCAAAAAATACCTCATAACATATCTTTAATTAAAACAATTTATTTAACATTAGGTGGTTTTATATTTTTGTTGATAAGTGCCAAGGTATTGGTTTGGGGCGCGGTTGAAATTGCAATATCTTGGGGCGTGTCTGATTTGGTAATTGGTTTGTCAATAGTTGCTGTAGGCACAAGCCTGCCAGAGCTTGCAGCTGCCATTAGCGCAGGACGCAAAAAACAATATAACTTAATCATCGGCAATGTGATCGGCTCCAATATTTTTAATACCTTGGCGGTTCTTACCATCCCTGCACTTTTTGCACCAGTTGCTCTAGAGCCGAATACAATAAACCGAGATTTACTTTTATCGACCATACTGTCGCTTTTTTTGCTGATAATAATATTTTACAACAAAAATAAGTTAAATAAGTATGTGGGGTTGTTATTAGTAATTATTTTTATAACTTATCAAATATTTATTTTTTAAACAATGGAGATTGATTATTACAAATAAAGGTTTTTTTATTGCAGGCACAGGAACTGATGTAGGCAAAACCTATATAGGATGTGTGTTATCTGCTTTTTTATATCAACAGGGGATAACTGTCGCGCCCTTTAAACCTATTGAATCTAATTGTTTAATTATAGATAACAAACTGCATGCAAATGATGCCAATATGTATTTCAAGGCAATTGATAAAAGTATAACTGATGCCATTATTGCTCCCTATAGATTTAAACAAATTTGTTCCACGGCAAGAGCTGCCAAACTTAACCAAAAAAAAATAACTCTATTTGATATTGTGGAGCATATTAACATCAATAAAATCTTCCGTAACAACTCTATTTTAATAGTGGAAGGAGCAGGAGGTATGTTGTCTCCTTTGTGTTATGATGGTTTTAATATTGATCTAGCAAAAAAATTAGGCTTACCTATTATCTTGGTCGCATCTAATAAATTAGGAGTCATTAACGATATTTTGTTAAACTTAAAACTATTTGATAGTTATGATTTGGATTGTCAATACATTATTTTAAACGATACTGACAACGATACTGTAGCGAATGATGATATGAATAACCTGAACGAGTTAAAAGAATATACTAAGATTAAAATCGTGCAAAATGATTATAATAGCCACAGTTTTTTACAACAAATAAAAATACCATCATGAGCCTCTCTTTTGTTAATGCTCGCGCCCAATCTGGAATAAAATCTCCTCAGGTTATAGTGGAGACTCATATTACAGGTGGAATGCCTTATTTTTCGGTAGTAGGCATGCCTGAAACTGCGGTCAAAGAGAGCAAAGATCGGGTGCGATCCGCTATAATAAACTCTGGGTTTGAGTTCCCTTTTACTCGAATTATAATTAATCTTGCTCCTGCGGACTTACCAAAAGAAGGTGGCAGATACGATCTATCAATTGCCATAGGGATTCTATCTGCCTCAAACCAAATAAACACTAAAAATATAGCAAACTATGATTTTATCGGAGAGTTGTCTTTAAGTGGTGCTGTGCGTGCTGTGTCAGGAATTCTGCCATCTGCTATTGCAGCATCAACTGACAAACGAGATTTAATTATTCCAGTTGAAAATGCCTCCGAGGCATCATTGATTAAAAACTTAACTGTTCAAGGAGCAAAACACTTATTGGATGTAGTGGCATTATTAAATGACAATCGTCAGTTAACAGACTTAGATTCACATCATAAGTGCAACACTTGACCTAAAAAATATCTATGCCAGTTTTTTTGGCAAAGACCTCAAATGGGCTATTATAACATAAACATTTTCTCGGTCTTGAATTTATTAAAAA
>QNFE01000063.1 GCA_003645455.1 Gammaproteobacteria bacterium
CACAACAGATATTCGCGACCCACTTCCCTCAATAATTTGTGCTCCAAGAGATAAAAACAAAGACTCAATATCTTGCCATACTATATTAGCAAGAGTTGGTTTATGAAAAATTGCATTATAAACCTTTAAGTGTTTTTTATCTCTATGGTGTCATTATATAGTATGCCACTTTTTTATAATGTCAAGCAATATTTTTAAAAAACTGCAATTTAAAAAATATATTTGCACCTAAAAAAGGTGTGTGTTATTATACCCCTATTTTGGGTGCATATTCAGTAATTAAAAATGTGCCAAAAATGACAAGCTTGTCGTTTGTGTATTTTGCAAAAATTTGTTTTATCATATCCGTCATAACGAGGCACGAAGTGCCGTGGTTATCTCAGTGGGGTTTCCATCTGACCTTAGGAGATTGCCACGCTCACAAGCTCGCTCGCAATGACAGATGTAGTTTTTTGTCAAAATAAATTTATGGTTTCATGCTCTAACCATAGATTTATATTTTTAATTAGAGTGTAAATTTTCAAGGATTATATTATGAAAAATTATTTTAAACTTTTGTCTGTATGTGCATTTTCATCAATTGGGTTATTTGGCTGTGTCCAAGGCAACATTTCAAGAACACCAGCAGTTATGACTTATGACGGTAGCAATGTTGATTATTCAAAACTCCACACTTTAAAAAAATCTACATCGTGTAAAAATGCAGGTGAAGCTGATGGAAACTTAACCATTTCTTCGCTTACCAAAAAAGCCAAAATATCAAAAGTTATACATATTGATACTTTCAATACTTACAACATAGATAACTTTAATGGCAAAGTAACGCAAAAAAAAGAATGTATAACTATTTATGGTAAATAAATTATGAAAAAAATTATAAGTTTAAGTTTAGCAATTATTGGTGTTGTTGTATTCAGTGGCAATGTCCTCTCTGCCACAAAAAAACAAAAAAGCAAAAACCCCCAAGCAAAAAAAGAAGTTGTTAAAAAATCAAAATCAAATGGCATGGATGGAATGTTTTTTGGCATTGAGTTTAGCAATACAGGCATAATGTATGATTATGATTATTCCTATGATAACGATACTACTGACCCTACAAGTTTTACTTCCAGTGAAAACTATCAAATGCAAGGCAATTATAGTGGCATGGGTTTCAAAGTTGGCAAAATGCTTGATGGTGGGAGAATTTATTTTACTTTAAACCAAGTAAACTCCACAGATAGCATAGATATGAAAACATTCTCATATGACAAAATTTTTCAAATAAATGCCAATGGGATGGAAGCCTTTATAGGAGGAAGTTATCTTATGTATTCAGCAGAATTTAATCCTCGCTCATATAACAATCCAGGCGGACAAAGTTTTGATGGCAAGGTAAAATTTGACGATACTGCAATCTTATTAAATATAGGGACTATTTTAAAAACAAAAGATGATATTGATATAGAAATAGGATATCGTCACTCTATAATAGCAGGCGGCAATGATTCCAATACCGATACCGGAGTTTCATCCGTTGCAAACAGAAAATATGATGTGACTGCAATCAACACTCTATATTTTGGTATCAACAAATTATTTTAAAAGGTAAATGGTTATGTCTAACCAGCTATTCATCGCGAGCTGAATGTAGTTTATTTCTCAATAGAATCCGTCACTGTTAACGAGCACGGCAAAGTGTGGCAGTCTTTTATTGTATCCGTCATAACGACCTGACCACTTGCTGTTAAAGTGGTCAGGGTGGTTATCTCATGGAGGTTTCCGTCGACCTTAGGGATTGCCACGCTCACAAGCTCGCTCGCAATGACGGGTTTAGTTTTAAGGTAAGTAAATTTATGGTTTTACACTCTCGCCATAATTTTATATTTTTAATTAGAGTGTATTTTTTAAAAGGATAATTATATGAGTGGAAACAACAACAAAATTTATTTTTTTGTTATAATATCAATTTTTTTACACAAACACAATGCCAGAGATAACAATGTATTTTGACGAGCATAACCCTCCCCATATTCATGTTCGTTATAATGAATATAGGGCTTCAATGAATTTAAAAGATTTGAATGTCATAGCAGGTAAAATTGCCTGCAAAAGTTCGAGGGCTTGTTGAGGAATGGATAGAATTACACCAAAATGAACTTTTGCAAATGTGGGACACCAAAGAATTTCATTCTATAAAACCGCTTATTTGAGAAAACTTATTATGCAAAGTGTTTATTTATTAAAAGCCGATTATGTAAAAAACCATAAAATCTTATTGGAGTTTAATACGGGTTTATCAGGAGTGGTTGATTTAAAAGATATAATTTTTAAATACAAACAAGCAGAACCGCTCCATAATGAAAATGCTTTTTCAAAATTTTATCTTGACTCGTGGCCTACATTAGCTTGGGATTGTGGTTTTGATATTGCACCTGAAACACTTTATAAAAAATGTGAGAAATCAATTATGATAACCAATTTTAAATAGGAAAATAAATTATGAAAAAAATTATCTTTATTACAGGTTTAATCTTATCTTTTGCAACAAACCAGGCTTTTGCATCAGATAAATTTGAGTTTAAATTTAACCAAGAAGGCGAATTATCCGCTGTTATTTTAAAGGGTAAAAATCTTTTTATCCCCGGCAAAAATCCAGGTGAGAAAGGTGGCACTTATAACGGCTCTTATGTTTCATCAGCACACAAAACCGCTTTGGGAGATATAAGGGTTATCAGAGCTATGACTTATTATGACGATGACGATGAAAATAAATATCCGTTATCTTTTATCACTTTAAACAACCAAGAAATATATCGCGGTAAAGAGGAAAGAATAAATATTCAAAAAATATTTTTCTTAAATAACAAAATGCAGATATTAGCATATGAAACCTGTGGCGGTAGCGGTTGTAGAATTTATGATTTATTTTTTCTTGTCGTGGATAAAAATCACAACCCAAAAACCATCAATGCAAAAAACTTTGATACCACAGACGGTTATCAAGACAAAGATGGCAATATTCCAACAACATTAGAAAATAATCAAATTTATATGGATTTAGGTTTTACCAAAGGCAAAAAGAAATATGCTATTTTTGAAAATGGCAAAATAGAGATTTTTTTCAAAAAAATCAAAAATGCTCATCTCAATAAAGATGATTGTGTTTATTTATACGAGACAACAAAACAAGAATGCACGGATGAGAGAGTATGCAATGATTACATAAAAATCGGCGAATATTATGGCTCATCTACAGCCGGCAATTTTGGTTATCAAGCAATATCAAATATGCCAGGATTTAACAAAAAAACCTTAGACAAACTTTGCCTATCATCTTGCAAAACAAAAAATTTTATTGATTATCAAATTTTTGCAAAAACGGTTTGCCAAGTTCGTTAAATAAATTTGTTCGTTAAATAAATTTATGGTTTCATGCTCTAACCATAATTTTATATTTTTAATTAGAGTGTATTTTTTAAGGAACAAATTATGAAAAAAATAACTTGTATTATTTTTGGTCTAATCTTGAGTTTTGTAAATAATTCCATACTTGCTGAGAATTTAACAGCAGACGAAATAAATCGTGCTAAAAAAATAAAAGAACAAGAAGATCTTTTACAAGCAGAATTATATTTTGGAATAGCAAAACCAACTCCAACAAAAGAAGACATATTGAGAGAACATGAAGCAAAAAGAGATGCTTATCAAAGATTTGGTAATTTAGATGAAGCTGTAAAACCACAATACGAAGAAATACTTCCTACAGATGATTATGATGAAGCATATAGAAAAAGACATGACAATTTGAAAAGAATGCCAATAGAACAACAAAATAAAATTTATAGAGAAAAACTCAAAGCAAAAAGAGCAACGCAATACCGTTGTGAATGGGAAAAAGATGGTGAAACAAGATGGGAATTCGTTGACTCAAAAAGCGAATGTGTGATTAACAATGTAAAAAGAACTTTTTCTTGGTAAGGTGAAACTATGAATTATAAAAAAATATTGGCAATAGTTATTGAAATTGTAGTTTTTATTGTGGGTGCTGGGTTCATTGGTATGGCAACAAAAATGGCACAACTTGCAGGTTATCCTTTATTGGGTTTGTTGATTATGGCAGGGCTTGGTTTTGGGCTTATAATTTTGATGAAATTTATTTGGAGGAAAATAATGTTATGAAAAAAATGATTTTTATTTTAGGCTTGTTTTTAATCAACCCACTTTTTGCTGAAGCAAAATCTTTATATGGCAAGGCTTGTGATTTAGGTGGTGAAGATTCTTTTAGTGCTTGTCAAAGATATAAAATTCTTAACGAAGCAGGCATTAAATGATATGTTTATATTTGGTCTTATTATAGCAATTGCATTGGCGCCTTCAACTTTTGGGATATCCATCATAGTTTTTATTTACTTTTGGATTACAGAATCACACATTGGGGACTCAGACGATGAAAAATTTGATGTTAAAACCACAAAGAAAGTAATTAAATCTATAAAAAAACAAGCAACAGATTCTTCAAAAAAATTTCAAGAAAAACTCGAACGATTAAACAAACAATATGAGGAAGATTTTAAAAAACCAGAAAAACAAACAAAAACAAGCAAAATAAAATATATAAGCCATAAAGCTCATACAGAAAAAAACAAGGAGTTGATAGAATTAAAAAACAACCCTCAATACCCTGAAAGTTTAGATAAAACAATAGAGAACAATAAACATAATTATGATTTATGGTATGAACTTGATAGAGGCAAGGCTGTTTTGCAAAACAACAAACAATTGCAACAATATTTTTTTTCTTATGGTAACATGCATAACAAAAAGTTGTCAGTTGTTTATAACAGGTTGTTTGATAATTTAGATATAAACACGCTTTGCAAAAATTGTAATGTTGAAATAATTGATTATGGTTGCGGACAGGGAATAGGTAGCATTAAATTGTTAAATTATTTGCAAGAAAAAAATATTCCTGTTGAAAAAATATCACAAATTACACTTATTGAGCCGAGTGAAATTGCCTTAAATAAAGCAGTTAGTTTTTTAGAAAAAACATCAAACATAAAAACTTTAAATAAAAAACTTGATGATTTGAATGATGACGATTTAAATACCAATAATAGTGCTATAAAATTCCATATATTTTCTAATATTTTGGATATGGGAACTACATATTTTAATATTAAAAATCTTACATCAAAAATAAAAAACTCACAAAAGGGCATAAATTATTTTATCTGCATTAGTGCTTTGGATAAAGAAAAATTAGACTTATTTATGAGTTATTTTTATGGAAAGGAGAATGTTATAGAGTTTGATGGGGAGTTTAAAAACGATAAAAATTGGAAAATTATTTTTAATATTTTTAAGGTTAATTTTAACAATTCCACTAATAACGATGATATTCCTTTTTAATCTTTTATTTAAACATATAATAACAATTTTTTGTAGCAACTATAAAAATGACAAAAATAAAACAAAACTCAAAATGGCATAAAAAAATAATCACCACCGACAATGGCGAGGAAATGGAGGCAATTGAGCCTATTATAATCTCCGCCTCGCGGTCGACTGATATTCCTGCCTACCATAGCAAGTGGTTTATCAATCGGTTGAATGTGGGGTATTGTGTTTGGGTTAATCCTTTTAATCGTGCAAATCCGCAATATGTTTCTTTTATAAAACTTAGGATAGTTGTTTTTTGGACTAAAAACCCTAAACCGCTGATGCCATTTTTACATATTTTGGATGAAAAAAATATCAATTATTATTTTCAATATTCGCTGAATGATTATGACAAAGAGGGGTTTGAGCCGAATGTTTCATCGTTATCTAACAGGATAAAAAGCTTTCAAGAGTTATCGCAAAAAATCGGTAAAGAAAAAGTTATTTGGCGGTTTGATCCGTTGATTTTGACTCCGCAATTATCTGTGGCAGATTTGTTAAATAGAATAGACAAGATGGGAGAGGAATTAGTGCCATATACCCGAAAATTTGTTTTTAGTTTTGTTGATATTTTAAATTATCGCAAAGTGCAGGGTAATTTAATCCGTGATACAGATATTTTTAATAAAGATAATATCCGACAAGCTGAATTTAACCATTTGCAAAAAGAGGAATTTAGTGAGGGTTTGCAACAAATATTAAAAAAATGGCAGAAAATTGAACCTGATTTTAAAATCGCTACCTGTGCTGAGGATATTGATTTATCAAAATATGACATAGAACATAACAAATGTATTGATGATGATTTGATGAAAAAACTTTTTTATGATGATAAAATTTTAATGGATTTTATAGGATCTGATGATGATAAACCCAATCAAGCGGATATATTTGGCAAACTCAATAAAACACCAAAAAAGAAAAAATTAAAAGATACTGGGCAACGCACAGATTGCGGTTGTATTATATCAAAAGACATAGGAGCATATAACACCTGCCATCATCTTTGCACCTATTGTTATGCTAATACTTCCATAAAAGCCGTCAAGGATAATCAAAAAAGTTTAGATAATAATTCGGAGGGGATTTTGCCTTTTAAAAAACCTATAAAACCCAGCAAGATTATTGAGATTAAAAAAGAGTAGTTATTTATATTTTGACAATATGCTTTCATCAAAATTTGTGTTTTTGTAAACTGCTATTATCAAAATATTGTTATCGTTTATTTTGTAAATAATTTTGTAACCTTGCACTACATAATCTCTGATATTTTCATGGTTCATAGTTAAATTAACTTTGCCTATTTGTGGAAATTCAACTAATAACTCAATTTGTTGTTTGATTTTTAATAAAAAATTATTGGCATTTTGTGGATTATTTTTAGAAATGAATTCTTTTATTTGTTGCAGGTGTTTGAGGGATTGTTTGGTATATATTATTTTAATCATCCATTAGCTCGCTCCAAACTTGGCTGTGAGTTAGAGTCTCGCCTTTTTGTTCTTGAATAAGTCCTTTTAGTATAATTCTTTGCTCTTGTTTGAAATTAAAATTATCTAACACTTCTATATTTTGTTCATTTTGTGAAATCTCGTTTATATAATTTTTTAGCCTATTTATTGTTTTATGTTCTGCTCTTATGTGTAATGTGTTCATAATTTTTATAACCATTTTTAAAAGTGATATAGTGGCATATGTTATCAAAAAAAGCAAGTTTAAAATGAAAATAATTACCATAAACAATAAAAAGTTTAGATAATAACTTGGGGGATTTTGCCTTTTGAAAGCCTGCAAAACCTAACAACATTATTGAAATCAAAAAAGAGAAATTTTAGTTTGTTATAATTTAAAAAAATATATCATTGTTTGACATATGTTTATAAATAGTATATCATATGTAGCCATCAAAATATTTTAAAGGTTATGTTATGCGAAATTTATCACAATTAAAAAAGCAACAGGTAGGCTTGCGATTGCCTGTATATTTGATTGAAAAACTTGATAAATACACCATGCAATATAAAATCAATAGAACTGACATCATAACAGAATCTATTAAAACATATATGGTAGCACAAGAAAATCAAGAATTTTACAATAGTTTTGATAAGAGTTGCAAAGAATTAAAAGCAGCATTGGGCGACCCTGACAACAATTCTAAATTATCAACCTTAGACGAAGTTTTGAATGAGTTATAAAATCTTATCTTTACCAGAGTTTGTTGTTTCGTTGAAAAAATTAGCTAAAAAATATAAAAACATAAAACAAGATTTACAAGCATTAAATAAAATATTGCAAAATAACCCACGAGCAGGAACACTTATCCAACACAATTGTTATAAAATAAGAATGGCAAATTCTTCAATTCCTACTGGCAAAAGTGGTGGTTTTAGAATTATTTATTATTTTACAAGCCAAAATAGCGTAATTTATCTTGTGTCAATATATTCAAAAACACAACAAGATAATATAAGTGATAATAATATTTTGAGCCTGTTAAAAAGTCATGGTATCTGACAACATAATTGCTCGCATCGTAAAAGAAAAAAGTGATGATGTAGATCCTGTTGCTGATTTTGATTTTTTAACAGAGCAAAAAATGCAAAGTTTAAAAAAATTATCATCAGACTATAAAAACGGCAAAAGAGATGATTTTGTTAAATATCAAGCTTGATAACTCATAAGGATTATTTATATTTTAATCATCCATTAACTCGCTCCAAAACTTGGCTGTGAGTTAGAGTCTCGCCTTTTTGTTCTTGAATAAGTCCTTTTAGTATAATTCTTTGCTCTTGTTTAAAATCAAAATAATCACCATAAACAATAAAAAGTTTCTACAATAACTTGGGATTTTGCCTTTTGAAAACCTATAAAAACTAATATTATTATTGAAATTAAAAAATATTTGCATATTTATTTTTCATGCACTATAATAAATATTTTAACTGCGGTTATATTTATGCAAACCAACATCCAAACAGACAATAATTTATCAAATATCATAAAACAAGCTCATCAAAATCATGCTCCGGTTCATATTAACTCTGACAATATGCAGGCTGTGGTTTTATCTCTTGAATATTATGACTGCATAACTGAAACTTTGTTTTTAAGCTCTATTCCCAATATGAAAAAATCAATCATTGATGGGCTTAATACCCCTGTTGAAGGCTGCTCGTCAAAGCCTCAATGGTAAATTACCAGATAATTTACACCAAACAAGCCAACAAGGACGGTAAAAAATTCTAATCTAATAAAATCAGCAGAAAAATTGATACATTTACTAAGCGATAATCCTTTTAAAAATCCACCGCCATATAAAAGACTTATCGGTGATTTAACAGGTGCATATTCTCGCAGAATAAATTATCAACATAGACTGGTTTATCAGATTATTGAGGAAATAAAAACTATCAAAATAATAAGAATGTGGACACATTACGATTAGATTTTACAAATAAAATAAAATAAAATCAATTCATATCATGGCTGTGTTGTATGGCATAATTATTTAATAAATTTTCGATTATATTGTTGCTGCTGGTGTGATGTTTTTTTGCATAGAATTTAAAAAAAGATAGAGTTGTTTTTGGTAAGTTTATCGTGATTTTTCCATCATCATTATTTTTTAATTGCAAGTTTTGAGGAGTTAGCAAAAAATCATCAATGATTTTTATTTTACCAATAGGCTCATCAGTATACTCAATTGTTTTTTTCATATATTTTTTTATCTTTTCTCTAATCCCATCCAAATTCTAATTTTTGTTTCTATAAATAATTAGCAAGATTTGTAAATGGAAATTTTATAAGAACAATATCACCTGTTTTATAATTCATCCCATCTCTTGTCTGCATCATTGTTCCATGTATCTGCGATAGATGATGTTTGTAGATTCATAAAATCATTATTATTATTTGACTTTGCAAACTCTTTATTTTTATAATTTTTAAAACTTTTTTCTATGAAGTTTAAAAATTTAATTTTATCACTTGAAAAATCTTTTTTAAAAATATTTTCAATATTTTTATCATCAATTGCAAACTCTAACATTTTTTTATAACCGTTTTTAAAACTGATATAATGGCATATATTATCAAAAAAACAAGTTTAAAATGAAAATAATCACTACCGACAATGGCGAGGAAATGGAGGCAATTGAGCCTGTTATAATCTCTGCCTCGCGGTCGACTGATATTCTTAGCCTTCCATAGAAAGTGGTTTATCAATCGGTTGAATGCTGGTTTTCGTGTGTGGGTAAATCCTTTTAATCGTGCAAATCCGCAATATGTCTCTTTTGATAGAACTCGGATTAACCTACAACCTCTCCCCAACAAATACAATTATAACAAGAGAACATGCCCCTTGTTATGAATTTGTTCAGAGTTTGTGAGTATGCAACGATTTTAAATATTTTTATCAATGTTAAATAAGGAACAAAAAGAAATTTAAAAATAATCTTGACAAATGGAAACAGTTTAATGCATAATACTCTAGTGGAAACAGTTTAAAAATAAAGGAGAATACATGAAAATTATAAAAGTTATAAAATTTACAATACTATTGATGGCATTTAATCTATCTTTAGGTGCGAATATAGTCGCTGATGATGCATTTATCAAAAAATATCAAGATAAACGGGAAACTATACATAATCAGTATTTAAGCTGCAAAAACAAAGCAAAAAACTCAAAAGAGAGAAAAGCTTGTCAAAAAAACAAACAATCAAACATCAAAAAACTAAGAAAAGAGATAGGACAAGTAAACAAACAAAAGAGAAAGCAAGCAGAAATAGACAACAAAAAATGTAGAAAAAATGCCAAAAAAGACAAAAATGCCAAAAACAAATGTAAAAAAGACAAAAATTTGGCCTATAAGCAAGTAGGTATTGATAGCAAGGCAATATGGTCAAAAAAATTTAATGATAAAGCAGAACAAAAAAAGACAACCCCAAGCAAAGAAATAGCCCAAAGTAAACCAAGTGAACCAGAACAAAAAAAGACAACCCCAAGCAAAGAAATAGCCCAAAGTAAACCAAGTGAACCAGAACAAA
>QNFE01000064.1 GCA_003645455.1 Gammaproteobacteria bacterium
AAGAAAATAGTGCATATTTTATTAAAAAATGAGGAAGCTTGCAATCTATTGGACGAATTTTTTGGTAAAATAGGTGCATTTTATTGTTGTTATAAATTGTGGTTGAATTATGCAAAGGTCTCAAAATATGCAGTTTTAAAAATCTCCCCATATTGCATCACACATAGCAAAAAGATCTATATTATTTTTTTGTAAATCCGTTATGTTTTTAAATTTTATGCCACCGATAGCACATACAGGGATTGATAGGTTTTTTCTTGCGGATACAATAGTTTTTAATGAAACCTGTGGAGCTTGTGGTTTAGTGATGGAGGGGTATAACCTGCCAAAAGCAACATAGGATGCACCCTCTTGTTGCATTTTTTGGGCTTTTTTTATGTCAGCATAACAACTTATGCCAATAATGGAGTTTTCTTTTAATTTTCTTTTGGCATATGCAAGTGATTTATCTTGGTCACCAATATGCACTCCGCAGGCATTTATCTGTTGACATAATTTTATATCATCGTTAATTATCAAAGGAATATTATGGGTTTTACATATTTTTTGAATTTTGATGGCTTGTATTTTTTTATCAGCAAAATTAGCAGACTTATTGCGATATTGTAAGATTTGAAATTTATCAATTTTTTGCTTGATTATTTGCAGATAATTATCATGCTGTAAAAGTTTATCGGAGGTGATAGCATAAACCCCACTTAGTTTTTTATTGCTGTTCATAAAAATTTGATAGGGTTATAAATTCATCCACACTCAAAGTCTCGGCTCGTCTTTGTCCGTTTATACCTGTTTTTTCTAATTGCTGCACGTTAAAAATTGTTTTAAGATTGTTGTATAGAGTTTTTCGCCTCATCGCAAAACTAAGCTTGATAATTTTATGAAAATTTGACAGGTTTAAAACTTTATTTTTTATCTGTCGAGGAACAAGACGAACTATTGCCGACTGCACTTTGGGTTGGGGTGAAAAACTGGTGAATGGCACCTCCAAAATAACCTGCCTATGATAATAATATGCCATTAAAACTGATAGTCTGCCATATATTTTGTTATTAGGGTTGGCACAAATTCGCAAGGCGACCTCTTTTTGCAACATAAAGTGGACATCTTGTATTTTATCAACACAATCAATCGTTTTTAATAACAATGGGGTAGAAATATTATAAGGTAAGTTACCAACAAGACGTAAATTATTATTAAATTGATTAAAGTCCACCTTTAAAACATCTTCGTTGATAATGTTAATATTGCCCTTATCAAAGTTGGTATTATTTTTTAAAATTGCGATTAAATCCCGGTCTAATTCTATAATTGTAAAATTATTTAATTTTTTACTCAAAGGCAAACTTAATGCCCCCATTCCTCCTCCGATTTCAATTAAATTATCATCTTCTTTAACGCTGATAAGTGAGATAATTTTATTGATAATCATCTCGTCAATTAAAAAATTTTGTCCAAATCTTTTGCGAGCTTGATAGTGATAGTTTCTAATAGTTTTCATGAGTATTTATGGCAAACTCGCAAGCTTTTTTGAGGCTATTACAATTGCTTTTATTCGTGCCTGCAAGGTTCAAAGCTGTGCCGTGATCACAAGATACTCGTAAAAATCCCAAACCCAAAGTGATATTGATGGCATTGCCAAAATCAAGAGTTTTTAAAACCGGCAATCCTTGGTCGTGATAAGAACACAAAAAAACATCGCAAGTTTTTAAATTATCTGGGATAAACATAGTGTCGGCGGCAAATACCCCTGTGATATTTATGCCTTGTTGTTGTAAAGATTTAATGGCTGGAATGTAGTGTAATGTCTCCTCATCTCCTAATGTTCCGTTTTCACCTGCATGAGGGTTAAGCCCTGATAGATAAATCTTAGGGTTTTTAATGTTATACAATGATTTTACATCTTGATGAATAATTTTAACTACATCAATAATAAGTTGTTTATCTATGTAGGATGACACATCTTTTAATGGCAGATGAGTGCTAAGCAAGGCTACTTTTAAGGTGTCACCTGCGAGCATCATCACAGGTTTTTTATTAACAAGCTCTGCGATATATTCGGTATGTCCGCTAAATGCAAAATCTGCTTTGTTGATGGTGGCTTTGTGCACCGCCGAGGTTATCATCGCATCTGCTTGTTTTGAAACACAAGCATCTGTGGCAAAATCTATACACTTTAATACATATGAACTATTTTTATAATTTAATATACCAGCATGAACTTTATGTGGACAATTAATATGATAAACTTGCAAACTATTTTTTTTGTGTTTTTGTGCTTGCGATATATCATCACATGCAATTATTTTTAGTTTCAAGCCCATAGTTTCGGCACGAATGCGGAGCATTTTTATGTCACCAATCGCCAAAATTTTAGCATCAAAATCATATTGTGCCATCTGCAAACAAACATCAGGACCGATTCCCGCAGGGTCTCCTGTGGTTAACATTAAAGTTGGCAGGTTATTCATTTTATCAAACCTATAATAATTGCTGCCAATATTAAAGCCCCTTGATAATTATTAAACAAAAAAGCCTTAATGCAAGTTGCAGGTTCTCTATTTTTTGCCAAATATAACTGATACAAAATTCCTATTAAAACCATAGATAAAATGATATAAAAACATATATTTAATTGCTGTAATACTCCAACAAAAGCCAAAGAAAATAAAGATAAAAAATGAAATGATAGAACAAAAAATAAATCATATTTACCAAAAAATATAGCAGAGGATTTAACTTTTATTTTTATGTCATAGGGTTTATCTGCCATCGCATATAGAGTATCGTAAGCGATAGCCCAGAAAACAGTTGCCAAAAAAACAAGAAACATGACTAAAAATGAGCTATTATTTTCTGTGGCAAAAAATGCCATCGGCACAGCCATAGCAAATGCAAGACCTAAAAAAAGTTGAGGAACCGCAAAAAATCTTTTGGTAAATGGGTAGATGATAGCAAAAACCAAAGCAGGGACGGACCATAAAATACTTAATAGTGGTAAATTTAGTGCCAATAAAAAAGATAAAAAAATTAAAATACCTGCGACAATTATGGCATCTTTTTTCGCAAGCTGTCCGAGCGCTAAGGGACGATGAGAGGTGCGAGGCACAGACCTATCAATTTTACGATCTGCATAGTCGTTGATCGCACAACCTGCCGAACGCATAAGGGTCGCCCCTGCGATAAAGATTAAAATTAATTTAATATCAGGTAAGCCGTCTGCGGATAAAAACAAGGACCACAGGGCAGGCCATAACACCAGATAAATACCTATGGGTTTATCAAGGCGAATGAGTGAAATTATGGATTCTAATTTTGTCATATGAAAAATTTTGTATTTTTGTTTTTTATATGTTTTAAAATAGCTCGTTATGAATAAAGAAATATTTGATAATAGTAGCCATATTTTACGCGAAGCCTTAACATATATAGGGGCAGATATTGGTAAGGTTATTGTTATTCATTTGCCATATTATATTTTTAAAGATGAAAATTTTAACATAATTTGCCAAGATATAGTTACACTTTTTTCAATTGGGGTTAAAATTGTCCTTGTATTTAATGTTGATAAAAATTCAGCCGACCTCCCCATAGACGAAAAACAGATTAAAAAACTTCTCAAAAACAGCGGAATTTTAAAGCATCAATTACAACAATCCTTAACAAAAAATAAACAAAATAAACGTATTATCAGTGGCAATTTCCTCCTAGCAAAATCAGTAGGAATTATTGATGGAGTGGATTTAATCAATAGAGCTAAGATTAGAGGTGTTGCAAGTGATGACATAAAAGAACAACTGCAAAATAACAATATACTGATTGTGGATAATCTTGCTATCACTTCATCAGGAAGTATAAAAGCCATCTCATCTTTGTCAGTGGCAAGCAAAATAGCCCAAGGGATTGTCGCCGATAAGTTAATTTTTTTAACAGATTTAAAGAGAAATACAGCCTATAATTTGCCAATAAACCTAACCACTAATGAGGCAAAAAACTTTAAAACAGACGATAAAGACCTAACCAAGATCATCAAACACAGTATAGATTTTACTCATCATAATTTATCTCGTGCTCATATTTTAAACTACCACTATAAAAACTCTCTATTGCGCGAGTTATTTACCCGTGATGGTTGTGGTTTTTTAATTTCATCTGATAAATATGACTATATAAGAGAGGCTACAACTGTCGATATTAACGACATACATAAACTTTTAAAAAACGAAGGAGCAGGACAAAAACTACTAAAAAAAGATAAAAAAGATATTCTACAAAAAATTTCTACATTTTGGGTAATGGAGATTGACGGCTTCGTGACAAGCTGTTTGTCTTGTGAGTTTGATGATAAGAACAATTACGTGTTTGTAAGCAGTATGGTAACCCATAGCGCATATCAAAACCAAGGCCGTGCCTGTAAACTTTTAAAATATGTCGAAAAAAAAGCCACAGATAAAAATATTAAAAAAATATTCACCCAAAGCACCAGGAGCATTGACTGGTTTCAACAAAGAGCATATATGATTGTCCCCATCTCAAACCTACCGACAGACAAACAACAAATGTACGATACTCAAAGAAATTCAAAAATTTTGATGAAAATGTTATAATTTTCCACATATGCATATAAATAAATCTATTTTTAAATATAATGATAAATTTAAAATATCTCATATATCATTTTCTCTGATATTTACGATAACTCTATTTATTATTTATAATTCCGTTAATATTGAAAAAATATCTCATTGGTTTATTATAGATGGTAATATTGATTATGTTCCTCTAATAGCCTATTTGTTTTTTGCTTGGACTTTTTTTCTTGCCTTTTTTTTGTTTTTTGCGCATCGTTATCTAATAAAGTTTGTGGCGATTATTTTTATTATGCTCTCGGCGACGGCCACTTATTTTACTGCCAAATATAATGTCTTTATTGATAGCACCATGGTGATGAATACTTTTTATACCGACACAGGTGAAGCTATGGGTTTGTTATCTACTAATATGTTGACCTATGTTATCTTTCTTATTATAATTCCTATTTTTTTAGTATTGAAAGCAAAAATAAATTTTAAATCTCGCGGCAAGCATTTATTATCATCTGTTTTGTTATTTATTATATCGTTATCAATAGGTGTTGGTCTGGTTTATTTAAACTTTGATGCTATTCACCGAGCAGGAAATATATCCAAAAAAGATATTTTATATCAACTTGTGCCAGTTAATATTATCACAGGTTTAGGCGGAGTAGTGCAAGAAATAAGTGCACCATATTTTAAAAAAAATCAACAGGATATTAAAATTACTGGCAAGGTTTCTAAACAAGATAATATAGTGGTGGTGTTGGTAATCGGCGAGGCAGCACGTCAAAAAAGTATGAGTTTATATGGTTATGACAGAAAAAATACCAACCCTGTTCTAGCAAAATACGAAGGTTTACATTTGTTAAACGGCATAGCAAGGTTAGGATCGACCATCTATGCTTTGCCTGAAATCTTAGCAAAAAATGACATAAAATTAGCCACTATTACCTCAAAACTCGGAGTTAAAACTGCTTGTTATGTAAACTATACGATGTATGATAATTGTGATGCCGTAGGAGAGACAAGAGTTGATAATTGTAAATATGGTGATAAATGTTATGATGAGGATGTTTTGCCCTTGTTAGAGAATAATTTAAAAAATCATAAATCAGGACAGAGTCTTGTTATTTTGCATATGGGCGGCGGTAGTCACGGCCCTACTTATAAAGATCGCCACCCTGTCGAGTTTCAAGCGTTCAAGCCACAGTGTGATGATGCAGATGTTATTAACCGTTGCACCCCAGAGGAATTATATAATTCATACGACAACACAATTTTATATACGGACTATGTTTTGGGGAAGATAATCGATACATTAGAGCAATATAAAAACAAAGCCCCTTATGTTTTTATTTATTTATCAGACCATGGTGAATCTCTATTAGAAAACGGTCGCATATTTCACGGAATGCCCCCTGGAATGTCACTGCCACCAGAACAAGCCCAGGTGCCACTTATAATAAAATCCTCCATACCAATTGAGATTAAAAAATTCAAAGAATACAAGCAGCCCTATGTTTTTGATACTGTCCTTGATTTATTGTCAATCCAAACCGGAATTTTCAATAAAGATAAGGTTTTTATTATAAAAAAATAGAATGGAAAAACTATGATATTACTCGTTGATGGTTCGTCTTTTTTATATCGAGCGCATTTTGCTAACCAGAATTTAAACACCAGTGTGGGCGAGAGTTGTGGAGCAATTTACGGCACTTTAAATATGTTGCAGTCCTTAATAGATGACTATAATCCCCAATATTTTGTGGTTGTGTTTGATGCCCGTGGCAAAAATCATCGCCACAAAATCTATGATTTATACAAAGCCCAAAGACCACCTATGCCTGATGATCTCCGCACCCAAATTGAGCCTTTGCATAATGCTGTTGTCGCCAATGGCTGGACGTTGTTATCAATCCCAGGAGTGGAGGCAGATGATGTTATAGCAACACTTGCCAAAAAATATCAAAACGAACAGCAGATCTTAATCGCCAGCTCTGATAAGGATCTAGCCCAACTTGTTAATCAAAAAGTGCAAATTGTAGATACGATGAGACGCGAGACATGGAATACTGATTTTGTTTATAAAAAATTTGGTGTCGCACCTTATCAAATTAAAGATTATTTAACTTTAATGGGAGATAACTCTGATAATATTCCGGGCATTAAAAAATGTGGCCCTAAAACTGCGGCAAAGTGGTTAAATGAATATAATAGTTTAAATGAAGTTATCAAAAACTCTGATAAAATAAGCGGTAAGGTGGGTGAAAATTTAAGGGCAGGCTTGGATTTTTTACCCACAGCATATGAATTAGTCTCGCTTAAAACTGATGTTGAAACGGAAATGAGATTAGAGAATTTTACTCCCAAACAAGTAAATTATCCAATTTTAAGAGAAATTTATGAAAAATATCAATTTCGCCAAATGTTATTAAAATTAAACGAACAAAACCCTCAAAATGAAAGCCATAAATATAAAACTACAAAAGATAGAGATGAACTTATCTGTCATATGCAAAAAATCATCGCCAAAAAACAGTTAATATTTGGAATAACAACCTCAAATGAATCATATCAAAGTGCCAAAATTATAGGATTTTATTTTTGCTATGATAAAAAAAATACCTACTATGTGCCGATATTACATAACGATAATATGGGAACAGACAATATTCCAAATGCCTTAGTTATATTTAAAAATATTTTAGAAAATAATAAGATTAAAAAAATAATTTATAATCTAAAATTTACCACAAATGTCTTGACAAACCATGATATAAAAATCATAGATGATAACTACAATGATGACATTAAAATCATGGCGTATAGTATTCGGACGACCCATAAAAACGATAACCTCGTGAACTTATGTTATGCACTAATGCCAGATTTACCATCAATTTTATTGCCAAAAAAGTTATCAGATATAACAGGAGTTGGTAAAAAGAAAATAACACTTAACCAAACAACAATAGCGAATATTAGCGAATATGTCGGCAAAAGAGCAA
This sequence comes from Gammaproteobacteria bacterium, assembly GCA_003645455.1. Classification (GTDB taxonomy): domain Bacteria; phylum Pseudomonadota; class Gammaproteobacteria; order QNFE01; family QNFE01; genus QNFE01. The sequence continues at coordinate 7,583 of QNFE01000064.1, forward strand.
TTTTAACCCAACTTGCCTATGATTTTTTAGAGCAAACATTCAAAGATGATACAACAGCTAAAATTTTATACCAAGATCTTGATAAACCTCTCTGTCAGGTGCTTGCCCAAATGGAGCAAGCCGGTGTTATGCTTGATGCTGAAACCTTAAAAAATCTATCATCCCAGATGGCAGAACAAATTAAACAATTGGAGACCAAAATTTACTCACTTGCCAACACAAATTTTAATATCAACTCACCTAAACAATTAGGCGAGATATTGTTTAAAAAAATGAAAATTCCAGTTGTCAAAAAAACCAAATCAGGAGCAGCCTCCACCTCAGAGGAGGTATTAGAAAAACTATCAGAAGATTATCCGCTACCAAAACAAGTTTTAAAATATCGCTCAATTGCCAAATTAAAAAATACCTATGTTGATAAGTTACCTGCGATGATGGAGCAAAAAACCCACCGCATCCACACCACCTATCACCCAGCATTAACCGCAACTGGCAGATTATCATCATCCGAGCCTAATATCCAAAATATCCCAATCAGAAGTGAACAAGGGGCAAAAATTCGTAGCTGTTTTGTTGCCAAACAAGATTTTCAGATTCTCGCTGCCGACTACTCACAAATTGAGTTGCGGATTATGGCACATATGGCAGAAGATCGCAAAATGATAGAGTCTTTTATCCAAAATCAAGATATTCACACCCAAACCGCAGCGGAGGTTTTTAATATTCCAGCAGATGACATAACACCAGAGCACAGACGAGCCGCCAAAGCCATTAACTTCGGGCTTATTTATGGGATGGGTGCATTCGGGCTTGCCAAACAATTAAAAATAGGCATGGCAGAGGCAAAAATATACATAGAAAAATACTTTAACCGCTATCCGCAGGTGCATGAATATATGCAAAATATTCAAGAGATCGCCCAACAACAAGGTTTTGTTGAAACAATTTTAAAACGCAAAATATACATAGAAAAAATAAATTCAACGAACCATCAAGAATCACAATATGCTCGGCGTTTTGCCATCAATGCACCGATTCAGGGCTCCGCTGCCGATTTAATTAAATTATCAATGTTAAAAATTCATCAAAAGTTAAAATCAACTCCGGATATAAAGATGATTCTCCAAGTGCATGATGAGTTAGTGTTTGAGTTGCCAGCTACAAAAACAACAGATTTTAAAAAACAAATAGCAACCATTATGAATAATATTTATCCTGATTTAAAAGTTCCTCTTATAACAGATACCGGAGTCGGTGATAACTGGCAAATAGCCCATTGACAACATCTTTTATTGGAGTTTCTTTTAGTTCAGCTTAGGTTGGTTAGTGCCAGATTTGCCATTTTCCTCATTTTTGCTATAAAAATGCACTATTTTCTGTCCTCCTTAAATCGCACTTGAATTATGCAAAGGTCTCTATGAGTGTGATTTTAGCGATTCGGTGGCGAATCCCTATATAGCAAAAAAACAAATTTCAATTAGAGTTGAAACCAAAAACAATTGTTTGTTTTAAAAATCTTGCCAAAAAAGTTGGTGCGCCTTATCAAACTCTAATCAATTAATATTTAAGCGAATGTGCCAAAACAATTATCGCCTAAATTACAATGGGATCAATTTAATTATTTATCTGCTGTTGGCGGTAATTTATCGCCTCCGCTATATGACTTTGTTGGATGGTTTGATGGTTTTGTAGATCCGCTATGGTTCGTGATATTTTTAAAACTCGATAGTATGCTCGCATTGAAAGTTGTAGTTTATCTGTGGCTCGGGTTAAAAGTTGTTTGCTCGGTGTGTCTAAGTGGCAAAATTTCTTAACCTGGGTATTGTCTAATCTAGCATTTTGGCAAAATTGTCGAGAATTTTGAATCTGATAGGCTGCTGATACCCTATCTGCAACATCGGCACTTTTTTCATTTTCTGTCGTGCGGGCAAGCTCTATGCTTGGGATTCTTGGCATATGAATTTGCATATCTATCCGATCTAAAAATGGCGAAGATAAACGATTATGATAATTTTGAATTTGATTCTGGGTGCATTTACAGGCATGTTGTTTGTCTCCGTTATATCCACAAGGACATGGGTTCATCGCCGCTATTAGCTGAAAAGATGCGGGAAACATTTGGGAGTCATTAGCACGAGAGATTTGGATTTTACCAGATTCCATAGGCTCTCTTAAAACTTCTAATGTGTTACGAGTATATTCTGGTAATTCATCTAAAAATAAAACTCCATTATGGGCAAGTGATATCTCCCCTGGTTTTGGTTTGCTGCCACCTCCTGCCAAAGCTACGGATGATAGGGTATGATGAGGTGCTCTAAATGGACGAGTTTGCCAATTTTCAATCTGGAACCCTTGACTGCTAATGGAATATATGCTGGCAGTTTCCAAAGCTTGGCATTCATTCATCGGCGGTAAAATACCAGGCAGACGATTAGCAAGCATAGATTTGCCTGTGCCAGGGGGACCTGACATTAGTAAATTATGACCACCACTTGCACAAATTTCCAAAGCACGGCGAGCAGAATGTTGCCCTTGCACCTGTGATAAATCCATATAATTATTTTTTATTTTTATTTTTGATTTTTTAAAGTCTGGCGGATCCCCATCATAAGTGCAACACTCCAATAGGTTAAAAGGATATAATAAATCACTTTTTAACCTATCAAAATTAAGGAGTGATTATATGAAACAATATATCCAGTTAACCTGTGAGGA
>QNFE01000065.1 GCA_003645455.1 Gammaproteobacteria bacterium
AAGAAAATAGTGCATATTTTATTAAAAAATGAGGAAGCTTGCAATCTATTGGACGAATTTTTTGGTAAAATAGGTGCATTTTATTGTTGTTATAAATTGTGGTTGAATTATGCAAAGGTCTCATTTTATATATTCTACACAGAGCGCAAACATTTTCTTGCTATATTCTTTAAAATCATCTGATTCTATTATATCACCATCAAATAAAAGTTTGGTATATTCATTGTTGTCTTTACCAAATTCGTATCCCCAATCTTTTTTGGTAGATAATTTCCATTCTTTTATTTTTTTTGCTCCTACAACCTCAAAAGCTGAATTTGTAAAAACTGGCAGAGGTATCATCAAGCCTTCGCTATTGATTTTTATTAAATTTTCCAAATATTTTTCTGCATCTATTTTTTGTATGGCATTAAATTCTATGGTTTTAAAATCAATATTGTCCTTGTCAAAATAAATATATTTTACTGCTGCTTTATTATTTATATCTGGTATTAGTTGCAAAGATAAATAATGCAACCAAAACTCCATAATATCTGTGCCTTTTATTGGGCTGGCTTTGGTGAAAACCAAACCTTCATTCTTATAATAGTTTTCAATTTCAATATCAAAGGTAAAGCCACCTATTTTTGTTGTATGGGTTAAAATAGTCGGTTGAACTGTATTTATATCTAATAAAATCTGTGGAATTTTCTTTTGTATGGTTTTGCTTTTTTGCTCCAATTCATCTTTTTTATTGCCTTGTGGTAAAAAACCTTGCTGAATTAAATTATTAAAAAAATCATCATCTGTGTTGTGAATTGTTTTGTTATTGAAAGTCCAATTATCTAAACTTTCTAAACTCATCGGTTCGTCATCTTTAATCTCCTCTGTTTCATTTATAGATAAGTCTAGATTAAAATTATTATGTTGGCAAAATTGTTGGGAACTGTTTTTATAAAAATTACAAATTTGATATAATTTAAATTCTGTTTTTTGTTCTTTGTTTTCGGTTATTTTATACATATTTTCTGTGTTTATTTTTTTGTCTTTTTTTGTTTTTGCTGTATCATACCAAAGTTTTTGATAACTTTTAAGTTTCTTTTTCTCGTCAAAATATGCTTCATTATATGGATTTAAAGGATGTTCTAATTGAATGATTTTTAAATTTTTATCTCCTATATATTGTTGCAATTCTCTTAAAATAGTGCTAGGTGGCAACTCATTGTTATTTTGTTCATCTTGTCCGTTATAACTTATAATAAAGTTAGATCCGGTTGAAAGAATTGTTGATAAAAAAGCATATCGGTCTTCGTCTGCTTTGTTTATATCACCTTTTTGTGGTTCATCAAACAAAATATCAAAACTATTTTTTTGCTCGGATCTTGGGAATTTTGTCATATCCATTCCCAGAACATATTTAACCTTAAAAGGGATGGTGGCACTACTGTGAATGTCAGAGAAACTCAAACCACCTTGCATAAAAGGTGAGGATTGTCGGTCTGATTGATAATTTTTATAAATTTCTATTATAAAACCTGCATCTACTTTTTGTTTATTTTGGTTTTTTTGGTTTTTTGTTAAATCTGTTATCATTTTTGAAAAACCATCATCAAAATCTGCAAAATCCGCTAAATTACCTCTGAGTTTTTTAAGGTTTGTCAACCACTTTGATAATTCTTGTAGATTTTGGCAAGTTGTTGAAAAATTATTTATTATTTGGTATATTTCATACGATAGACCCAATAGATTATAATTATAATTATCGTTATCAAGAGTTTTGATACAACTTATATCAGCAAAATTATCAGCATATGAACCCATTGCATAACTTGCAAATAATCTTTTAAAAGCAAAATCCCAAGTGTTGAGATTATTTTCAGAAAATCCTAAGGTTTTTTTGTGGTTTTCATCTTTGCCCCAATGCAAGTTGCTGTCCGCAAAAAGCTCTGTTATTTTATCAATATCTTCGTTTGATAAATTAGATAGATTTAAAATATTTATAAAATCATTAACCAAAAATCTGCTGGTTGAAAATTTTAAAATCAGCATAAAAATATCATCCGATGTTTTTTTGTGTTGAGATTGAAACTGTAATATTGAGTTATTATTAACATTAAAAACTACCGATAAGAGTGACATATATTCGTTTATATCAGGTGCCACAATACATATATCTTCTTTTTGTAAATCTTTGTTGTGAACCATCAAATCACAAATAATATCAGAGGCTACCTCACATTCGCGGAGTTTGTTATGGCAATTATGAATTTGCAGGCTTTGGTCTTTTTCGTCTATTTTTTTAATATTGTTTTCTAATTTATAAATATCATCTTTAATTTGCTCTAAGAGATTTTTATCATTTGGAGTTTGACAAAACTCTTCTTCGCCTCCTGGATTTGTTTCAATAATTAAATTAAAAAAATTGAGTGCACTTTTGCCCCATGAACTTAATAAATCATTACCACTATCATAATATCCATCAGTATCATCACTTATCGTTAATAGAGCTTGTTTTTTGGGAGAGATTAAATCTGTCCAATATTCAGAAGTGGGGGTTATTATAAAAGAATGCACATCTATAATAGTGGATATTTGGGCTATAATATGCCAGACAATCGGCGGAGTATTTGTTGGCAAAACAAGATATAAAGAATCAGGCAATTTTTCTTTTTTGATGGTATTATTTTTAATCGCCTCTGATAATTTATAAATAAGCTTTGGCACATTTTCTTTTTTGTCGGTAATTTGTTGCCATATTTGAATTAACCAGTTTTTATTATTTTTATAATCTAATAATTCTTTGATGCGGTAATATTGGGCATCATCTAAAATATCGGCAATTTGTGAACATAATATCCACTTATCAACTGGATTATTTTTGATTTGTTGTTGCAAATGTTGCGGAATATTTTTTTGTTTGTCAATAATAGCAAAAATATGCCAGGTTAATGATAAGCTAGAATATTGGTTGGTTGGAGGTAGGTTATCTGTTATTCCTTTGCAAAGATTCCATAACAATGATACAGGTTGAATTGATGTTTTGTTAGCAAAAATTCTCTCTTTTTGGGTTTGGGCGATAGTGGTTTGAATATAACGATAAACTTTTTCATTATCCACACATATTATCTGGGTTGATAAAATATTTTTCTTTGAGTTCTCGTCTAATGCTTTTGATAGAGGTTTTATGAGCTTTTGCAAAGAATTTGAATAATAATTATATAACATATTTAAAATGGGTATTTTTTGGAATTTTTAATAATCTTATCATCAACGGCACGAGATAAATCAATTTTTAAAATATCTGCCATTCTAATTAGATAAATCATAATATCTGCCATCTCTTCTTGCACATGTTCTGCTTCGTCTGATAACATTATGTCAGCAGATTGAGTGGTATCTAACCATTGAAAAATTTCCACCAGTTCAGAGCATTCAACATTCAATGCCATAGACAGGTTTTTAGGGTTATGGAACTTCTCCCAGTTTCTATCCTTGGCAAATTTTGCTAATCTATCTTGAATTTTTTTAATATCCATATGCTGTTTAAAAATCATAAGTATAACAAATACCCTGTATGACTTTCGTTTTCTTTTTGTATCTGATTCCATCTCTGTTTCTGCCTCTGTTATGGAGCCGCTGAAAATTATCTTAGAAAAAATTCTGTCTTTAAATGAGACTTTTGCATAAATCAACAACAGTCCCATTATAATGGAGCTTGATACTCAACAATCAACAATCAATTGTAAAGGTAGGATTTATTATGCATCAAACTTAATGTATTTTTTACCTTTTATATGCTATCTATTTAATATATTTAAATATTTTTAAATTTTTACTTGACAATCAATTTTTTATTTTGTATAATATCTGGCATATATATTTTTTTTATTACTATGAATCGTCGTAACTTTTTAAATTATTTCACTATTACAGGCTTAGGGTTGTTAGGTTTTTCTGCACCTATTGATGCCGCTGATAGAACATCTGTTCTGAGTAGTTTCAGATATAGCAATAAAAAAAACAGCACCAAACTCGTATTTGAGCTTAACAACAAACCCAATTTAAACATTTATATGATGCAAAATCCTGCTAGGATTGTCATAGATTTGCAGAAAACAATTTTGTGGGGCTCAGCCCCTGCGATAGATAATAGCAGTTATCTTCTTAAAAAAATTCGCTCAGGAATACAAAGTGATAATAGTTATAGAATCGTTTTAGACCTAAAAGAGTCGTCTTCTATTAAGGATTATTTATTAAAACCAAACGATAAAAATAAAAATTATCGTTTGGTAATTGATTTGAAAAGTAGCAAAAAAATACTTCTTGATAAAAAATCAAAATATGTAAAATCCACCAAAAAAAGATCAAAAAAGAAAATGATAATCGTTGCCATTGATCCAGGACACGGTGGCAAGGATCCTGGGGCTGTGGGAAGATTAGGCACCAAAGAGAAAGATTTAACCTTAAACATTAGTAAAAAATTATATGCAATTTTAAAAAAACATCCAAATATAAGGCCAGTTATGACCCGTAATCGTGATATTTTTGTCAGCCTACGACAGAGAATTAGAATCGCCCACAAGCAAAAAGCAGATTTATTTATTTCAATCCATGCGGATTCTTTTACAAGCTCAAAAGCATCAGGTTCATCTGTGTATGCTCTATCATTGCGAGGTGCCTCATCCGAAGCCGCTCGCACTCTTGCCAAAAAAGAAAATGCTGCCGATTTATTGGGTCCGGTATCTATTAAGGATAAAGATAGTGTGGTAGCCTCCGTTTTGTTAGATCTCACCCAAACTAGCACTATTCAATCCAGCTTAAATGTCGGCGAAAAAATATTATCCAATTTGAAAAAAATCAATAAAATCCACAAAAAAACAGTGCAACAGGCAGGTTTTGTCGTTTTAAAATCTCCCGATATTCCATCTGTTTTGGTAGAAACTGCTTTTTTATCAAACCGCAAAGAGGAGAAAAAACTTCGTTCTGGCAAACATCAATTGGCGCTTGCTAATTCAATAAAAAATGGCATTGAAGCCTATTTAAAGAATCCTGTTTTAGCATAATAAAGACCTTTGCATAAATTTATAAAACACACAAAATAAACCTATGTTGGCATCTATAATAAATGGTAAAATAGGCACAAAAATATCAATCAATGATCGAAGTTTTTTATATGGTGATGGACTTTTTGAGACGATTTTACTTAAAAATAATCAGCCAATATTTTTTCAAGAGCATTTAGATAGATTAGAAAAGGGGATGAATATTTTAAATATCAATATGCTCGATAATTTTATCCACAATTTAAAATTAGAAGTGTATGAATTTATTGACGGTTTTGTAGATGCGGTTTTAAAAATAATAGTAACCAGAGGAGAATCGCAACGAGGTTATGGTTTTGATGAAAATATACAGCCCAATGTTATTTTACAATTATTCAACCTACCCACAATAAAAAAAAATTCTCTGCATGTAACAATCTGTCACAATAAACTACCAACCGAGCCTTTTTATAATGGCATAAAGCACAATAACCGTTTACCACAGATTATAGCTCGATTACAAGCACAGAAGTTAAATATGGATGAAGGCATAATGCTTGATGAGGATGATAATATAATCTGTGCTACCTCGGCTAACTTATTTGTTATAAAAGATCAAATAACTTTAACTCCTAAATTAAATAAATGTGGCATCCACGGCATAACATCTGCAAAAATTTTGGATATTCTATCAGTAAAAGGTTATAATATCTCAATTTGTAATATAAAAATTGGCGATATTTTAAAGTCAAATGGTTGTTTTGCCACCAATTCAATTATGGGAATCAGACAAATTTCACATATTGATGGTTTTGAAATTCCTACTAATAACAATATATTTTTAGAAATCAATCAACAGTATGAAAATCTTTTTTAAAACACTTTTATATGCTGTCCCAACCTTAGGGCTGATGTTCTTGTTCTCATCATCTTGGCTTATTGAAGACTACAAAAAATGGACCAATCTATCAAACGATACTGCCAAAGAGACGATAGTTATAGTCAAAGAATCACAAATAGCAAGAGATGTCTACCAAGAGTTATCGAAAAAAAACCTGTTAGACTCTTCGTTATATTTTTATATTCTTGCAAGATTTGATAACCAAAATGAGCAAATAAAACATGGAGAATTTACGATTCCACCCTACTCAACCCCGAGACAAATTTACAAAACATTAACAACGTCACAAAAAAAACAATATTCCTTTACGATAGTCGAGGGAAAAACTGTAAAAACCATTTTAGAAAATTTGTCACAAAGATCTAATATCAAACATACCCTGCTAACAGACAAAAAACAAGAGCAAACAATAAAAGAATTAGGCATAAAAAAAGAAAAATTAGAGGGATTATTTTTGGCAGAAACATATTTTTATTCAAAAAATAACACAGATATAAGTGTCTTAAAAAGAGCAAACAGCGATTTAAATAAATTTTTAGAGCAACAATGGCAAAAACGCTCTGATAACTTGCCCTATAAAAATTCATATGAAGCATTGATTATGGCATCTATCATTGAAAAAGAAACCGGGGTTGCTGATGAAAGAGCACTCATCGCAGGAGTGTTTGTTAATCGCTTGAATATAAAAATGCGCTTGCAAACAGACCCTACGGTAATTTATGGAATGGGAGATAAATATAAGGGAGACATAAGATACAAGGATTTAAAAGAAAAAACTGCCTATAATACTTATGTAATCAATGGGCTTCCACCTACTCCCATAGCTATAGCATCAAAAGCATCAATTATCGCAGCTTTAAATCCTAAAAAAACCCAAGCATTATATTTTGTTGCATCAGGTGGCGGTAGGCACAAATTCTCAAATAACTTAAAAGACCACAATAAAGCCGTGCAACAATATTTAAGAAACAGTAAATAATGGCAAAATTCATAAGTTTAGAGGGTATCGATGGTTGTGGTAAAACCACAGCTTTTAATTTTATCAAACAATGGTTTGATAAAGAAAATATAAAAACTATTGCAGTTCGCGAGCCAGGTGGCACAAAAATTAGCGAGAGTATCCGAGATATTTTATTAAACAAAAAAAATCAATCCATAGGAGATAATTGTGAGTTATTATTGATGTTTGCTGCTCGCTCACAACTTATTAAAGAAATCATCCTACCTGCAATAGAAAAAAATATCAATGTCATCTCGGACAGATTTGTCGATTCAACTTATGCTTATCAGGGTTATGGTAGAGGAATACCGGCAAAACTTATCGACCAGCTGCATAATATTGCCTGTAACAACCTAAAACCTGATATTACTTTTTTATTGGATGTGGATGTCAAGACAGCATTGAAAAGAGTTGCCGACCAAGGCAATAAAGATAGGTTTGAAAATGAGAATATAGATTTTTACCAAAAAGTTCGCCATGGTTATCTTTCTCTTGCTAAGCTAAACCATAAAAGATTTGTTGTCATAGATGGAACAAAGTCATTGCAAGAAGTGCAAAATCAAATTCAACAAAATTTAATAAGTATTTTTAGTGAATAAAATTAGAAATTAACTTTAAAAAAGGGGATAAAATATCCCCTTTTTTGTTAAATGAATTGAATTTTATTTGTTGGTATAACCAAAATCCATCGTAGGGGTGCTACCACGTAAATAGGTGCGAGTATGGAACACTATACCGCCACAAGCATTGTCGGCACTCCAATCATCTGGCAAAACTCCGTCATTGTCATTGCATGATGACGTGGTTTCCTTTTTGCCGTCAGGCAATGCAAACCATATTTTATACACACCGCCTGTGGTATCTATAAAACTATAATCACCGTTTGAATCTGAAGTAGTAGTATAAAAACCGCCATTGCCAGCATCGGCATCTGTTGCATTTCTCAAAAAGACAGTTACCCCAGGTGCTACTACATCACCTGTATCATATGTGCCATTGTCATTGTTATCTTTATAAATCTTGCCTTTTAAGACAACATTTGAGCCACTAGGGGGTATGCCTTTGAAAACAAAATCTTGGCTGGTGTTGTTATTAACAGCAGATAAATCATAATAGCTACGGCTTAGGGCTGGACTATTCAATACATCGCCCTTGAGAGATGGTTTTAATTTCCAGTTTATTTTGCTACTTGAACTTGGCACAATATCAAAACTATATTTCCCGTCATTATCTGTCAAACGATAAATAGGCGCCCCACCATTATCTGGCACAAGAAAAACTTGTCTTTTGTAAATCGGCCTATCACCAGCATTGTAGTCACCACTGCTATCATCATCATAATACAATCTACCAGACACGGTTACAGGTATAACACCTTTATCGTGGATGACAAAATCTATTTTTTTGTTGTCTCCTGCATCAAGATAAAATTAATAAAATGGATAGTGAGACTTATCAGATTCTACTGGCAAAACTACATTTGATTGGTAACTTACATGAGCGTTTATCCAGATTTTAAACTTACCAACTTCATAAGCTGCAAAATTATAATCACCATTTTCATCTGTTGTGGGACCATAAAAACCACCATTGTCTAAATCTTGCACATAAACATCGGCATTCTTAAAAACCTGTTCACCTGTATCAAACTCATTGTTGCCATTTTTATCGGCAAATACCTTGCCACAGAATATAGCTTTTGCTTCTGTTTCAGGACATGTTCCAACAGATTGAGTTGGTTTTTTCACCACAAAATCCATAGTTGTAACAGAACCAGCTGTGGTTATCTCGGCTGTATCATTAAAAACTATATTTTTGCCACCAGGGCTTGGAGCTGTTTGCTGCTCATCTGTGATTAGTTTTAACCATAAAGTATAATTGCCTTTGCTAAAGATTAGAAATGAATAATTGCCACTATCATCTGTTTGGGTGGTATAAAAACCGCCATTACCATTGCCTATTGCTACATTGTCTCTTAAAAAGACGGTTCTGTTGGCATAAGCTTTGCCATCGCTATCTTTGACTGTGCCTTTGATAGTAGCTTTGATGTTATCAGAATGTTCTTTTTGTTGAACTCTCTCTTCAAATGCTTTTATCTCAGCATCTGTTATCTGCTCTGTTAGACCATTGTCGATGATTACCTGCTTGGCATCTTGAAAGTAAGTATCGCTAATTTTGGCATAATCACTACGGTCGGTTACATCTTTGTAGGTGTCTTTGGTAGCTATTGCCAACTGGGCTGCTAACTTTAGAGCATTTTGGGTTTTGCTATTAAGTCCAGTTTTATCAATTGAGTTAATGATAGTATCAATTGATTGGCTACCAGTTTTGCTTTTTAAACCGGCGGCTATGGCAGTCATTATCTTATTTGCTTTTGTGCTGTTGCTGTCTGTGCTATCATCAGCATTAACCAATAGATCAACTGCTCTTTGCACTGCTACTGCTTTGGCAAACAATGTAGCATTATTAGTTGCGATTGGATCACTTTCAATAGTTGCCTCATCTATACCAAATGTATCGGCAATTTTGGCTTTGGCATCAGCATATGGCAAAGCCATGCTATCAATTAATGTGGTAGTTGGCGTAATGTGAATAGTTGAGTTACCATTGTTATATGCTTTTAGTTTGCCAGCAAAACTTTGGTTTGAATCTATGTCTGTGCCACCATAAACTATAACCGAAGATTTGTTAAAGTTGCTATGTGCTTTGTGGTTAGTTGATAATGTTAGGGTATAAGAGCCAGTATTATCGGTTTTGTTAGTAGGTTCGCTATCGCTACTGCAGACACCATCATCGTCTAGATCCAAACAAACAGTGGAACCTGATAAATATCCATCAATTGCTTTACCAGAGATTGAATTGGTTGCACTGGAATTGGAAGCTGGTGATTTTATTAAACTAGAATTATCATCTTCACCTGAGCCACAAGAGATGAGCATTAAAGCAAAAATGGTTAAAATAAGTTGTTGATTAAATAGTTTCATAAGAAAACCTCCAAAAAAGTATATAAAGTTTGCAATTTTAATAACTGCTTGAATTTGTAATTATACAAAAAAAATCAGATGTCAAGTCTTTTTTTGATTTTTTAGTAAAAATGTTGCTTTTTTGCAACACAATAGACTGCTTTATTGAGAGACCTTTGCATAATTCAAGCACAATTTATAACAACAATAAAATGCACCTATTTTACCAAAAAATTCGTCCAATAGATTGCAAGCTTCCTCATTTTTTAATAAAATATGCACTATTTTCTTA
>QNFE01000066.1 GCA_003645455.1 Gammaproteobacteria bacterium
CAGTGAATATCCGAAAATAAATCAAAAAAATCATATTAATGACAAGAAAAACTTATAAAACAAAACAAAAAACAAAGAATGAAAATTTAGTGTGGTACTATGTGGGTTTTTAAGGACTGACTATTTAAGGGGTGGAGAATATTAGGGTGCCGTTGGTGCCACCAAAGCCGAAAGAATTTGACATGGCAGTTTTTATTTGTCTTTTTGTGGGAGAATTTGCGCTGTAATCTAAGTCACAGTCTAGATCTTGGTTAAAAATATTTATGGTGGGGGGAATAATTTGATGTTGCAGGCTAAGAATTGAAAAAATAGCTTCAATGCCTCCTGCTGCCCCAAGCAGGTGTCCTGTCATAGATTTGGTGGAGCTGACTGTAAGTTTTTTTGAATGCTCACCAAAAGCATTTTTGATAGCTTGGGTTTCTGCTATATCTCCTGCGGGAGTGGATGTGCCGTGAGCATTTATATAGTCAATTTGTTTGGCGTTCATATTGGCATCTTTGAGTGCATTTACCATACATCTTTTGGCTCCATCGCCATTTTTTGCAGGCAATGTCATATGATAAGCATCTCCTGACATACCAAAACCATCCAAAGTGGCATATATTTTTGCTCCTCTTTTTTTAGCATGTTCTTCGCTCTCTAATACTAAAACCCCAGCACCATCTCCTAAGACAAAACCATCACGGTCTTTATCCCAAGGACGAGAGGCAGTTTTAGGGTCATCATTGCGAGATGATAAAGCACGAGCTGAGGCGAATCCTGCTACCCCCAGACGACAGGTTGCCATCTCTGCCCCACCTGCTATCATAACATCCGCATCGCCGTGTTGAATTAGTCTTGCTGCCATACCAATGCTGTGAGTTGCGGTCGTGCAGGCTGTAACCAAAGCAATATTAGGGCCTTGCAAACCATACATAATTGAGACATGTCCACTTATCATATTGATTATGCTGCCTGGTACAAAAAAAGGTGAGACACGTCGCGTCCCTTTTTTTATCATCTGTTCGTGTTGGGATTGGATATATGACAAACCACCAATGCCAGAACCTATGGCAACTCCTATTCTATCGGCATTTTTTGCATTGATGGTAATTTTTGCATCCTCCATAGCCTGCACAGATGCTGCTATGCCATAATGGATAAAGGTATCCATTTTTTTTAAATCTTTTTTTGCTATGTTGTAATCTGTGGCATCAAAATTTTTAATTGATCCTGAAAATTTAACGGATAAATCAGTGGTATCAAAAAAATCAATATTTGAGATGCCAGATTTACCTGCGACAAGGTTATCCCAGCTATCTGTAATATTATTTCCCACAGGAGATATAATCCCCATGCCAGTTATTACAACTTTTTTAGAAGACACTTTTTGTTATGTAGTGATGTTTTATTTATTTTTTTCGATGTAGTCGATTGCCTGCTGCACTGTTGTAATACCTTCGGCATCATCATCAGGAATTGTAGTATCAAACTCTTCCTCTAATGCCATCACAAGCTCAACTGTGTCCAAAGAGTCCGCACCCAAATCATCAACGAATGAAGATTCGGCTTTAACCTCGTCTTCTTTTACACCTAACTGCTCAACTACTATATCGGTTACTTTCTTTAAAAGATCGCTCATAATTAAAAACCTCGTGATAAAATAAAATAATAAAAAGAATCTGTAATTAGCCTCATAAAAAATGGGGCTAATCAAAAAATCCTTAATACAAAAATGCACATGATAAACAATTAAAAAATTAAATGCAAATTATTTCGCTCCATATGGGCGCATGATCTGATGGTTTCTCCATCGCACGAACATCATAACAAATTCCTGCATTTTTTAAAAAAGGCATCAATCCTTGACTTATCATTATGTAATCAATCCGCAAGCCTCGTTTTGGTTCGTCATCAAAACCACGAGACCTATAATCAAACCAACTCATCTGGGTCTCATTTGGGTATAATTCTCTAAAACTATCAATTAAACCAAAGTTTTTTATTGTTTGTAACCACTCTCTCTCTTCTGGTAAAAAGGCACATTTACCTGTTTTTAACCATCTTTTAGCATTATGGTCTCCTATGCCAATATCAATATCACAATCTGCAATGTTAAAATCTCCCATAATTACTATATTTTCATCTTTGTTGTAATCTGTTTTTAATAACTTCAATAAGTCTTTATAGAATTTTCTTTTAGCAGGATACTTCATGGGATGATCTTGATTCTCGCCTTGGGGGAAGTAACCATTTATAACTCTTATTTTTAAAGATTCAATCTCATAATCAGCACATATTAGTCTTTTTTGGGCGTCCTCGTTATCCCAGGGATAATTATGTTGGATTTTTATAGGTTTTATTTTTGACAGCAATGCTACTCCATAGTGAGTTTTTTGACCTATAAAAGTGGAATAATAACCCATACTTTCAATCGCTTCAATGGGGTAGTCCATGTCTTGAACTTTCGTCTCTTGTAAACCAATTACATCAGGATCTAGATCGTCAATTAACTTTTGTAAAGAATTTAATCTCATTCTTATGCTATTAACATTAAAGGATACTATCTTCATAATTTATAATTTTTTAAATAATACGAATCAATTGAATTAAAGCCGGAAATATAATCATTTGAATAATTTGTAGCAATAATATCGCTAGTATTGGTGACAAATCAATTCCACCGAGGTCTGGGATAAACCTACGAACAAGATTTAAAATAGGGTAGGTTAATCCTTCCAAAAAAGTTACCATAGGGTTGTATGTAGCAGGATTCAGCCAACTCATAATGGCTTGGATAACAATTGCAAAAAAGAAAATATCAAAAATAAAATCTATAATTTCTAACATTGATAAATACAGCAAAGCAGGAATTGATGTGCTTTGCAAGCTTATCATTGCTCCTACTATTGAATACTGCTCTATATTTAACATTTTTAAAGACAATATTTTTAAAAAAATTATAACTATTGCCAAAAAAATAGCAGCTAGGTCAATTATGGAATGTCGGGGGATAAAACGATTAACGAGGTTTAAGACAGGTTGAGTTATTTTAACGATAAATTGAGTGATAGGGTTATAATAATCTCCACGTAACAATTGGGTTAAAAACCGCAACAATAAAGCCATAACAAACAAATAACTTAATGTATTGATAAGAAAAATTAAAATATTAGAGCTACCACTTGATATTATCATAATTGTTATTTTAACTCAATTGAAAGATTTTTGTTCATACTTTGTGTTTTTTTATAAGCGCATAATACTGCATCATTAATTATTTTGTCAAAATTATTTTTAGCAAAACAATTTATAGCCGCCTCTGTCGTGCCACCTTTGGAGGTTACCTGTTGCCTTAAAACATTAGGTTGCAGATTTGATTCCAACAACATCTTAGCAGATCCTGCGGCTGTTTGTAAAACTAATAACTGGGCTTGCTCTGGATTCAAGCCCAAATCAATAGCAGATTTAATCAACAACTCAACAAATAGAAAAAAATAAGCAGGGCCGGAACCTGAAACTGCTGTTATAATATCTATTTGTTGCTCTTTTTTGACCCAAACTGTAATGCCGACTGCTCGCAAAGCGGATTCGGCAAAGTTTTTTTGTTTTAAAGTGGCAAAATCCGGGGCATATAAGCCTGTGGCACCTGATCCTATTAAAGCCGGAGTATTCGGCATAGCACGGATTACTGTGCCAATATTTTTATTAAAGTTTTTAATATTAGAGGTGGAAATCCCTGCCATAATAGAGATTATCAGGGTATTTTTGTCAATTTTTAAATCGGCTATGACTTTATGGGCAATTTGTGGCTTAATGCAAAGAACAACAACAGAACATTCGGATAAATTATCATTATTATTTTCATAGGTTGATACCGAAAATCTAGCTCTTATGTCTTGTCTGGTTTTGCTTTGCGGCTCGCTGATGCTAATATTATTTTTATCATAATTATCATTTAAAAGCCCCGCCACCAAACTTTGTGCCATATTGCCACCACCTATAAATCTTATTTTTTGATTTAACATAATTATCCTATTGCCTTTTTCCAAAAATATCACTTCCTATTCGCACACAGGTAGATCCTGTGGCAATTGCCGCCTCTAAATCCCCTGACATACCCATAGATAGTATATCAACATCAAATTCTTTTTGCAAATTTTTATAGATATTTTTTAATTTTTGCAAAGATTTTTTTTGTGCTGTAAAATCATTATGGTTTTTACCGATTCCCATAATGCCCCGCAGTCTTAGATTTTTTTTGCTGTTTATTAAATTACCAAGCTCCACTATTTTATCATAATCTGTTAAGCCATTTTTGTCATCATCATCATCAAAATTTACCTGAATACAACAATTTAAAGGTGGTAAACTCTCATCTCTTTGTTGTGCCAAACGATTGATTATTTTTGCCCGATCAAGGCAATGCACCCATGAGAAATTATTTGCAATATCGGCTGTTTTATTGCTTTGAATTGCGCCGATAAAGTGCCAGATTAAATTTAAATTTAATTCGGCAGTTTTTTTGATTTTGGGTAGGGCATCTTGCAGATAATTTTCACCAAAGTGTTTTAAACCAATTTCGTGGGCTGAAATTATTTGCTCCAAAGGTTTGGTTTTGCTAACAGATAACAACAAAACATCACTTTGATTACGAGAGTATTGATGACAATAGTTTTTTATATCACTTTTAATTTTTGTTATATTTTGTTTTAAATTCATATTTTGAGTTTTTTTTGTTATTTGTTGGTTTTGTCGCTATTTTTATTAACATTACTTTGACAGCACCAAAAAGAATCTCGTCACTGCGAACGAGCATCAGCGAAGTGTGGCAGTCTCTTGGAGTTTCCGTCCGTTTATAATTATAAACCACAAAAAATGGTTTAGTTTAAGATATTTAAAAACTCTATAATAACATTTTATGTTTTAGTTTTTTAATAATTTGAGACCTTTGCATAATTCAAGTGCTGTTTTATGTGTTTTATAAATTGGGACAAGAATTATGCAAAGGTCTCAATTTAGGCAAGAGATAATTTTTTGGCTAAGGTTTGTCATTAAATTTTGATATAATTTATTAGTAATTTGCATATTAAGTGCCATAGGGTCTATCAACTGAGTTTTTACCCCTTCGTGTATTTTTAATTTATAAACCCAGTTTTTAGGAAAGCCCGGTTCATATAACAGGCATATTTTTTGATGTTCTTTGATGGTTTTTTTCAAAGAATTAATGTGTTTTAATGATGGCAAACCTAACTCACTGGGGCTTATTATTCCGACTTGATTTAGATTATAATCAGCGATTAAATAATTCAATGATGGGTGATTTACCATAAAAGCATTATTGCGAACAGAGGCAAAATTCTTTTTGAGATTTTGTTTGAGAGTTTTTAAGTCAATAGTTAAATTTTCGTAATTTTGTTGATAGATTTTAAAATTACTTTCATCCATATTTTGTAAAGTTGTTGTTATTTTTTTTGATAATATTATAATGTTATCAATGCTTAACCATAAATGGTGATCGGTAGAGTGATTATGGCTGTGATGATTTTTAATCTCTTTTTCTGCCTTGTGGTTTAATAGTTTTATATCTTTGATTTTGGCAAATTGTATTGTTTTTTTATTTTTTATTTTTTTTAAAATATTATTTAATGAGCCTTCAATATTCTCGCCCGTCCAAATAATTAAATCGGCATTTTTTATGATTTTTATGTGCTGTGGGGTTGTGATGATATGATGAGGTGAGGTTTTGGTTTTGTATAATAAAACAGGCTCTGATGCACCTTGGGTAATTTGCGAGCTAATTGAGTGGATAATTTTGGTGCTGGCGATGATTTTCAAATCCTTTGCACCTGTAGTTGATACAAAAAACAAGCAAAAAACAGCCAGAAATATTTTATTTTTTATCATTATTAGATTTCTCTTGATAATTTAAGTATGACAAGGGGACATGTCCCCTTGTTAAAAAATAATTGTAGTAATAAAACTGAAAAATTTAACTTTTTCATAATATTATTTTGAAGTTTTTTCAATATCTTTTTCAATTTTGTTAAGTTTTGTCATAATATGCTCCAAGTTTGTTTTGTTGGCGTCCTGTTTATCTGTTATCATCTTGCTTTGCTCCTCTGATAGGGTATTTACCACTACTCCTATAACCATATTTAAAAATGCAAAAGCCGTAAAGAATATAAAAGAGAGATAATATATCCACGACCAAGGGTAGATTACCATAGTTTCATACATAACATCCGTCCAGTCTTCAAATGTCATCACCCGAAAAAGAGTAAGCATCGAGATTCCTACATCGCCCCATAAAACCGGATTGATGGCACCAAAAATTGTTGAACCAATTGCACCGTAAATATAAAAAATAATAAACATCAACAGCATTACATAGGATAATTGCGGTAAGGCTTTCATCAATGAGTTTAATAAAAATCGCAACTCTGGGATCAGTGAGACCATTCTTAAAACTCTAAAAATCCTAATTAACCTGCCGATGATTGCCATTTGTGAGTCTTCAATCGGGATAAGGCTTATAATAACAATTGTAGTATCAAATAGATTCCAGCCATTTTTAAAAAAATCTTTTTTAGGGGATTCTGCGATAAAACGGATACCTATCTCAAATAAAAAAAAGATGGTAATAAACCAGTCCAAAAACAACATCAAAAAACCAACAGAGGGAATTTCATAAGTTTTAAAACCGATAACAAGGGCAGAGAAAACTATAACTCCTACGACAAAAAACTCAAAAAAATTGTTATGTCGCAGGGTTATGATTTTGTTGTGAAGTTGTTTTATATTCATATTTTTTACTCTAACAAAGCTCTCATATTGTAATATTGCTCTAATGCTGTGGGGTTTGCCAAAGCATTTTTATTTTTAATCGGCTCGTTATGAACAGCACATCTCACAGCCTGTTCTGTTATTTTGCCACTTTTGGTGCGTGGAATATCATCAACTTGTATTATTTTAGCAGGCACATGACGAGGTGTAGTGTTTTTACGGATCTGGACTCTTATTTTGGTTTTTAAATCATCATCAAGCGGTATATCTTTTTTAATTTTAACAAATAAAATAACTCGGATATCGTTTTGATAATTTTGCCCCACTACGATTGATTCAATAATCTCCGGTAATTTTTCTACTTGCCGATAAATCTCAGCCGTGCCGATTCTGACCCCTCCTGGGTTTAATAGAGTATCTGATCTGCCATAAAAAATCATCGTGCCATAATTTGTGAGCGAAACAAAATCCCCATGGCACCAAATGTTGTCAAATTTTTCAAAATAGGCTTGTTTGAATTTTTGATTACTTTCATCATTAAAAAATCCCACAGGTTTTGATGGGAAAGATGAGCTACAAACTAATTCTCCTTTTTCATCCACCACACTTTTGCCATCATCGTTATAAATCTCAACTGCCATCCCAAGCCCTCGTGTTTGCAATTCGCCTCGTAAAACATTCAACATAACCGAACCCAAAGCAAAGCAGGATATTATATCTGTGCCACCTGAAATAGAAGACAACAACACATCTTTTTTAATTTTTTGATAGACATAATCAAAACCATCAACACTTAACGCCGAGCCTGTTGATAGGATGGTTTTTAAGCTTGATAAGTTATAAGTTTTGCTAACATCAATATCTTTTTTTCGTAGGGTATCAATATATTTTGCCGAAGTGCCGAAGTGATTTATTTTTTCTTGTTGAATATAATCAAATAAAATCGTCCGATTATTTTTCAAAAAAGGTGCACCATCATATAACATCAAAACCGCATCCGAGGACAGGGCAGAGACTAACCAATTCCACATCATCCAACCACAGGTGGTATAATAAAATAATCTATCAGAGGGTTTTATGTTGGTATGTAATAAATGCTCTTTTTTGTGTTGGATAAGAGTGCCACCTGTGCCGTGGACTATACATTTTGGAATACCAGTTGTGCCAGAGGAGAACATTATATATAAAGGATGATTAAACTCTACCTGAATAAAATCTAATTTTGGCGGATTTTTGTTATTTATAATATCAGAAAAAATATCAGCATTATTGATTTTTGTGGAGTTTTTATCAATAAAATTAACTTGGAGAATTTTTTCTAAGGTCGGTAATTTGGCAATTATCTGTTCGTTTTTTTGCAGGCAACTATGAGTTTTGCTATTGTAATAATAACCATCGACGCAGATAAAGATTTTAGGTTTTATCTGATGAAATCTTTCACAAACTCCATTGACTCCAAAATCAGGCGAGCAGGAACTCCATATAGCACCGAGACTTGTAGTGGCAAGCATAG
Source organism: Gammaproteobacteria bacterium (assembly GCA_003645455.1). GTDB lineage: Bacteria > Pseudomonadota > Gammaproteobacteria > QNFE01 > QNFE01 > QNFE01. Next base: position 8,279 of record QNFE01000066.1, read on the forward strand.
AGATTATAGTCTGGGGCATATTCGGCAAAAATCCTGCCACCACATCGCCTTTTTTAACGCCTTGTTTTTTTAACCATTGGGTTATACAAGCGACTTGATTATATAAGTTTTGATGAGTGAGGGTTGTTTTTATTTTATCTTCTGCCCAAAATATAATCGCCTCATCTGTGGATTGGGATAACAGCAAATTTTCCGCAAAGTTTAGTTTATAATCTTTAAACCAAATTGAATTTATAAAGTCATCTTGGTTTTGTAAAATTTCACCTGTTTTTGTGCTAAATTTTATCTTTGAAAATTGACCAAAAAATTGCCAAAAATCAACAGGATTGTTGATACTCCATTGATATAAATTATCCCAGTCATCAATTTTGAGATTAAATTTTTTATTTATTTTTTGAATAAAATCCCAACTAATCGAGTTTTTTATTTGCTCCTCTGTCGGTTGCCATAAAATTTTATTCATAATTTATCATCTCTGGGGTTAGTAATTTTTTTGTCGTCTCATAATCGGCAATTTTATGATTTTCAAAGGTATTTATTGTCTCTTTAATCAATTCCATATTATTTTGTGCCAATTTGCCATTTTTTAAATATAAGTTATTTTCAAAACCAACTCTTAAATGCAGATTTTGTTGCAAAGCAATTTGGGTAATTTTTGTCTCGTATTCTTTGAAACCACACAGCATAATAGATTTTAAATTATTTTGCTGACATTTTTTTATCATCTTTTTAAATTCTGTCATTTTAAAGTCAAGATCTCTTTTACCGGCAACGAGCAAAACTGGCAAGTCTTTAAAAAATAAATCTCCTATTCGTAATGTGCTTAAAAATAATCGGACATCATCAATATCATATAAAATAATTTGAGGGTTGATATTATTATCTCTTAGCCATTTAAAAAATTGAGATAATTTTTGTGTTTCTATGGGACAAATCTCGCGCCAAGCAATTGAGACAAATTCAGGCTTTAAGTCTTGAATCATCTTTATTTGCTCTGGTGCTTTAAATATTCCAGCAGATTCAGAGGTAACTTGTAATACCATCGGTTTGTTGAGTTTTGCTTGAATATTTTTGATAAGTTGTTGATAATGATAACTATTTATGGAGTGTTGTTGTCTGTTGTCTCTGATATGAAGATGCATCATATTAACCCCGATATTTTGGACGGTGATACATTCTTTGATTATCTCATCATCCGTGATGGGTAAAAATGGGTGATCTGTTTTATTTTTATATGCCCCATTAGGAGCCATACATAAAATTATTTGTTGTGACATTTTGTTTTACCTTTTTTAATAACATCCCCATTATGCTGAACAAAACCGCCCGTCATGCTGAACCACAAAAATTGTCATGCTGAACCACAAAAATTGTCATGCTGAACCACAAAAATTGTCATGCTGAACCACAAAAATTGTCATGCTGAACCACAAAAATTGTCATGCTGAACC
>QNFE01000067.1 GCA_003645455.1 Gammaproteobacteria bacterium
AGTGAATATCCGAAAATAAATCAAAAAAATCATATTAATGACAAGAAAAACTTATAAAACAAAACAAAAAACAAAGAATGAAAATTTAGTGTGGTACTATGTGGGTTTTTAAGGACTGACTAATTATGATAAAAATCTTTGGCAAAACGAAATCTTGGATGCTTGCCATTTTTTACCAACTCATATTCACCAATCAAAAACTATCAGTTGCATGTTGTCCATTATTTTAAAAACAAGAGTTATGAACAAAACATTATTTTTGCGAGTTTCAAATTGCCGTTTTTATTCTATATGTTGCAACAAGTTGCAAAAGTGGCAGTTTGCACACTAGGGGTTAATCAGAGGTTGCTCTAACTAAGCAAATTCTCGTCTCTCGCCGTTTTCGCTCTCTATATTTTGAATACACCTGCTGCATAACTCTGGATGGTTTTTATCCCCTCCTACACTTATGTTGTGGTGCCAGCATCTTACGCATTTTTGATTTTTTGATAATTTTACCTCAATCGCTATATCTTTGTCATTTTGATCCAAATCTAAATCATCAGGTTTTTGATTGATTTTTTTAATTGTGGCATCTGAGGTAATAAGCACAAATTTTAACTCATCTTTTAGCTTTGCTAGGATTTTATGTCTCTCATCGGACAGATATAAAATAACCTCCGCTTGTAAAGCCGAACCGATGGTTTTATCAGCTCTTAAAACTTCTATTTTTTTACTTACCGCAATTCTTATTTTAATAATTTCTTGCCAGTCTTGGTAAGATATCGTGTTTTTTATATCCTTAAAATCAAGTTTCATCCATTGACTTAAAAAAACTGATTTTTGATTTTGGTTTGGAATACATTGCCAAATCTCCTCGGCGGTGAATGATAAAAATGGGCTAATCATTCGCACTAAATATTGTAATAAATATGCCATCGCAGTTTGGGCAGATCGCCTTGCTTTGCTATTTGTTTGGCAGGTATATTGACGATCTTTGATAATATCAAGATAAAAACTACCTAACTCAAGAGCACAAAAATTATGCACTTTTTGAAAAATTTGATGAAATTGATATTTTTTATAATGCTCTTGCACCTCTGATTGTAATTTATCAACTGCCTCTAATATCCATAAATCTAATGATAACATCTCATCCATAGATACGGCATTTTCTCTCTCATCATAATCAAAAGTATTACTTAATAAAAATCTGGCAGTATTACGAATACGGCGATATGAATCTGCCATTCTCCTTAGAATTTCATCTGATACCGTCATCTCATTTTGATAATCCGCCGACATAATCCACAGGCGGATAATATCAGCACCGAGAGTTTTCATAATTTTTTGCGGTGAGATTACATTGCCAAGTGATTTTGACATTTTATGCCCTTTGGCATCCACCGTAAATCCGTGAGTTAAAACGCCTTTATAAGGGGCTGTGGATTTGGCGGCAACTGAATTTAAAAGTGATGATTGAAACCAACCGCGGTGTTGGTCTGAGCCTTCGAGATATAAATCCGCAGGATATTCTAACTCATCTCTTGTCTGTAATACGGAGGCAAAAGAAGAACCTGAATCAAACCACACATCTAAGGTATCGCTAATTTTTGTGTAATTTTTGCAATCTTCTTCGTTTAAAATAGTGGCAGGGTCAAGATCAAACCAAGCATCTATGCCATCTTTTTGAACTAACTTGGCAATTTTTTCAATAAGATTTATGGAATCAGGATGTAACTGCCCGCTTTCATTATGGATAAAAAATGGAATTGGAGTCCCCCAACTTCTTTGGCGAGATATGCACCAATCTGGGCGATTTTTAACCATACCTTCAATTCGTGACTTACCCCACTCTGGCACAAATTTAACATTTTCAATTTCTTTGATGGCATCTGTTCTTAAATTATTTTTATCCATCATAACAAACCATTGAGCTGTTGCTCGGAATATAACAGGTGATCGATGTCGCCAGCAATGAGGATAGGAGTGAGTGATTTTATCTGATGATAATAAAACTTTATTTTTTTTAAGTTCGGTTAAGATAATATCGGCAGCAGAGCTTATATGTTGTCCGCCAACCAGAGGCGTGTCAGGTTTGAAAACTCCATTTGCCATAACCGGATTATATATTTCTAAATTATATTTTTTACCTACGGTATAATCTTCAATACCGTGTCCTGGGGCAGTATGCACAGCTCCTGTTCCTGCTTCAGTTGTGACATGGTCTCCCAGAATAATCGGCACAGTTTGTTGCGCAGGATATAAAGCATGCTCTAATAATAATCCCTCTAAATCAGCCCCAAGACATTCGCCGATAATTTTTTTATTTTCAATTTGGCAACGAGATGACACATCATCAATTAAATCTGTTGCAATAATCAAATTACCAACAGCGGTATTTAATAAAACATATTTAAAATTAGGATTAACACAAACAGCTTTATTAGCAGGAATTGTCCAGGCGGTTGTCGTCCAAATTACACAAAAATTATCCTGCTCTGTTTTGGTATTAAAAATTTTATCAATTTTATTATTATCTTTGATTTTAAAAGCGACATCTATGGTCGTGGATTCTTTGTCTTTATATTCTACCTCTGCCTCAGCCAATGCAGAACCACAATCAAAACACCAATGCACAGGTTTAAATCCTTTGTCAAGATGCCCTTTGCTAAGCATTTTCCCCAAGGTGCGGATAATATTTGCCTCATATTCAAAGTCCATAGTGAGATAGGGTTGTTGCCAGTCTCCTATGATGCCAAGCCTTATAAAATCTTGTTTTTGCTTTTCAATTTGCTTTTTTGCATGGTCGCGACACTTTTGGCGAAATTCTTTTTTGCTGATTTTGTGTCCTGCTTTGCCAGTTTTCTTTTCAACATTCAGTTCAATCGGTAAACCGTGACAATCCCACCCTGGAATATAGGGCGAGTCCATATTTTCTAATTGTTTTGATTTGACAATAATATCTTTGATAACTTTATTAACTGCATGTCCGATATGAATATCGCCATTAGCATAGGGCGGGCCGTCATGCAGATAAAATGTTTTTTTGCCGGTGCTATCTTTGCGAATTGTTTTATAAATATCAAGTTTGTTCCATAAATCCAAAATAAGAAGCTCACGGTTAGCAAGATTTGCCTTCATAGGGAAATTAGTCTGTGGTAAGTTTAAAGTTTGTTTGTAATCAGTCATAGGTATGTTTGAATTCTATCAAATTATAAAAAAAGATATTATAACAATTTTTAAATTCTTAATTTTGTATAAATGTATTTTCTTCGTAACCTTTAAGAGACCATTGCATAAATCAAGCACAGTTTATAAAACACATAAAATACACTATTTTGAAGTCTTCTATAAACAGCACTTCATTTATGCAGAGGTCTCTTTAAAAATAAAAATATTGACATTAAAATTTTAATTAAGATATAATATGCGGGTTTTACGGAGTATAGCGCAGTTTGGTAGCGCATCTGGTTTGGGACCAGAGGGTCGGGGGTTCGAATCCCTCTACTCCGACCAAATAAACACAATGTGGAGAGAGTGTTTTTAAAATATTCTCTCTCATTGACTATTTTTATCCAAAAGCGCCCGTAGCTCATTTGGATAGAGCATCGGCCTTCTAAGCCGAGGGTAAGAGGTTCGAGTCCTCTCGGGCGCGCCAATTTAAAAAACATAATGAAAATAAAAAAAATTATAGCTCGTCAAATATTAGATTCCCGTGGTAACCCCACAGTTGAATCAGATGTTATTTTATCAGATGGTCGTTATGGCAGAGCATCTGTGCCCTCTGGTGCCTCTACCGGCAGCTATGAGGCCGTTGAGTTGCGCGATAACGATAAAACAAAATATAATGGTAAGGGAGTCATAAAAGCCGTAGATAATATCCATCAAAAAATATCACCTGCTCTTATAGGGCAAAATATCCACGAACAACAACAAATCGACCAGATTATGATAGGTCTTGACGGCACTTCTAATAAAAAAATTTTAGGAGCGAATGCTACTTTGGCTGTATCTCTTGCTGTTGCCAAAGCCGCCGCCATCTCTAACCATAAAAATCTTTTTGAGAATCTATCTGATGACACAGGATATTTATTGCCAACTCCGATGATGAATATTATCAATGGTGGCGCTCATGCAAATAATAGTGTGGATATTCAAGAGTTTATGATTATCCCAGGCGGAGCTGGAAGTTTTAAGGAGTCACTACGTTATGGTGTTGAGGTTTTTCACAGTTTAAAAAAAGTTCTTGATGATATGGGATTAAATACTTCGGTAGGTGACGAAGGAGGTTTCGCTCCTAACTTAAAATCAAACGAGCAGGCGATTGAAGTTATTTTACAAGCGATAGAAAATGCAGGGTTTAAAGCCGGGAGCGATATTTTTATAGCATTAGATGTAGCCAGCAGTGAATTTTATCAAGACGGATTTTATAATCTATCATCAGAGAATAAAAAATTCAACTCAGACGAATTTATCGAATATTTAGATAAATGGGTAACAAAATATCCAATTATAAGCATTGAGGATGCTTTGGATGAGGGGGACTGGGATGGCTGGCATGCAATCACAGACAAACTTGGCGATAAAATTAAATTAGTAGGTGATGATTTATTTGTCACTAACACCAAAATTTTACAAAAAGGTATTGAGAAAAATATTGCTAATAGTATTTTAATCAAACCGAACCAGATCGGCACTCTAAGCGAGACAATAGATGCGATAAAAATGGCACAACAGGCAGATTATGGAGTTATAATATCACATAGATCAGGTGAAACCGAAGATACCTCCATAGCAGATATAAGCGTCGCTTTTAATGCCGGACAAATAAAAACAGGGTCGTTATCTCGCTCTGATAGGGTCGCAAAATATAACCAACTTTTGAGAATAGAACAAATCTTAGGCGATAAAGCCAGATTTTAAAATTTTAATGAATGGCATTGAAAAATTTTTTACAAATATTTGGTATCAAAAAAATTATATTCATTGGCTTTTTTTGCCAGTAACTTTGGTTTTTTATCTGTTATCAAGTATCAAGTTTTTTCTATATAAAACAAGTTTTTTAAAATCATATAAAAGCCATACCCCCATTATAGTTGTCGGTAATATAACAACAGGTGGCACAGGAAAAACCCCATTTATAATTTATCTATATCATCAATTACAACAAAATAATATCACAGCAGCTATCATAAGTAGAGGTTATGGCAAGGATGATCACGGAAAAATTATCCGCATCACTGAGACAACAAAAACAAGAGAATCAGGGGATGAAGCACGGCTAATTTTTAAAGAAACAAAAGCTATTTTATATGTAGGATCCGATCGGGTTAAGGTTGTTAAAAAAATAAATAAAAATCATCAAGTAGATGTTATCTTATCCGATGATGGTATGCAACATTATCAAATGGGTCGAGATATGGAGTTATGTCTAATTGATAACATAAGAAAATTTGGTAATAAATTATGTCTGCCCGCAGGGCCACTACGAGAGCCAATATGGAGGTTAAAATTTTGTCAACACATAATTTATCAACAACAAGAGGATAACCAAAAAAAAGACAATAGTTTTTTCTTAAAACACACAAAACTTATCAATATCAAAAGTGGCCAACAAAAACCAATTGATTATTTTAAAAATGAAAAAATAATCTATGCAGTGGCAGGAATTGGCAACCCAGATAGATTTTTTAAACAACTCAAAAAAATTAATAATGTTATAATCTGCAAATCCTATGCGGATCACTATCAGTATAAAATTGACGATTTTAATTTTGCAAATAATAAAAATATTATAATGACTGCCAAAGATATGGTAAAATGTGCTAATTTTAACAACAAAAATCTTTGGTATGTGGCAACCGACCTACAAGCCAATAATAATTTAAAACTAACTATAAAAGGTATTATAAAATGGATTCAAAACTATTAAATATTTTAGCATGCCCCCTATGCAAAGGAGCATTAACCTATAAAAAAAATCAATCAGAGCTGATATGTAAAGCGGATAAATTAGGCTTTAAAATTGAAGATGATATTCCCATAATGCTTATTAATCAAGCACGAAAACTTGACATGGAGGAAATTGACAATATGTGAGGTCTTTGCATATAATAATACTGATTATGAAACACATTAAATAACACCATTATATGCAAAGGTCTTACTATAAAATAATAATCCCAGCAAGATTAGGGTCTACTCGTCTGGCAAACAAAATGTTGCAAAACATCCAAGAAAAACCATTGATATGTCATACCTATGAGACCGCCTGTAAAACAAAATCATCCCAGATTATAGTTGCTACCGATAGCACCAAAATAACCGAAGCATTAAAAGCAACCAAAGCAGATGTTTGTCTTACCTCAGAGCAGCATAAATCAGGCACAGATAGAATAGCGGAAGTTATTGAAAAATATAATTTTGCAGAAGATGATATAATAGTAAATCTACAAGGTGATGAACCTTTTATGCCAGTTACTATTATAGATCAGGTGGCAGAAAACTTATCTAATAACCCGTGTTTTGATATGGCAACCATTGGCACAGAGCTGCCTTATAACAAAGCATGTGACCCCAATATCGTCAAGGTTGTGTTTGACAAAAAACAAAGAGCCATATATTTCAGCAGAGCGATAATTCCATATAATCGCGATAAGAATAAAAATATTAAATATTATCGTCATCTCGGTATTTATGCTTATAAAGTTAGTTTTTTGAAAAAATTTATAAAATGGCAACCAACAGCATTAGAGCAGATTGAAAAATTAGAACAACTAAGGGCTATCGAAAATGATGCTAAAATCCATATTGAAATTAGCACCATCCAACCAAAAATTCACGGCATTGACACCAAAGATGATCTAATTATGGCACGGGGTTTTCAGTAAAATCCTCATGTAACACTTATATCAAAATCATCATTTTTAATGTCAATTTTTATGGTTGTATTATTTTTGGTGGCACCTGATAATAATAATTTTGATAATGGGTTTTCTATGTGTTGTTGAATTGCCCGTTTTAAGGGACGAGCACCATAAATAACATCAAACCCCACCTGGGATAATTTTTTATAAACCCCATCTGCAACATCAAGTTTTAAATTTAAAGTCGCAAGTCTTGTTCTTAGAATATTAAGTTGAATTTTTGCTATTTCTTGGATGTGTTTTGCATCCAATGAATGAAACACTACACTTTCATCGATGCGGTTAATGAATTCTGGACGAAAATGAGTGCCGACAATTTCCATAACTGCCTCTTTTATCTGCTCATAATTTTTATCCTGTTGCATATTATTTTGAATCATATCAGACCCCAGATTTGAGGTCATAATAATCACGGTGTTGCGAAAATCGACAACTCTACCATGTCCATCTGTAAGCCTACCATCATCCAAAACCTGTAATAAAATATTAAATACATCAGGATGGGCTTTTTCAATTTCATCCAACAAAATAACGCTATATGGTCGGCGTCTAATCTGCTCCGTAAGCAAGCCTCCCTCTTCATAACCTACATAACCTGGGGGTGCACCGATAAGCCTTGCTACTGAATGTTTTTCCATATACTCGGACATATCAATTCGTACCATCGCATCTTCGGTATCAAATAAAAATTCACTCAAAGCCTTGCAGGTCTCTGTTTTGCCAACTCCGGTAGGACCTAAGAATAAAAACGAGCCATTGGGGCGATTAACATCAGCAATGCCTGAACGAGCACGCCGAATGCTATCTGCGACCACGTTAATCGCTTGCTCTTGACCGATAACTCTTTGTTGTAAAATTTGCTCTATTTTTAAAAGCCTATCGCGTTCCCCCTCTTGCATTTTATCAACTGGAATGCCCGTCCATTTTGACACGACATTTGCTATTTCATCCTCGGTGACTTTATTGCGTAAAAGTTGCATACTTTCTTGTTCGTTGCTTGCAGATTCAACTAATTTTTTTTCTAAATCTGGAATAACCCCATATTGTAGCTCTGACATTTTTGTCAAATCTTGTTCTCTTTTAGCAGTCTCTAACTCATTTCTTTTTTGGTCTAATTCTTCTTTGATTGATGAGCTTGACATCACAGATGCTTTCTCGGCACTCCAAATCTCATCAAAATTGGCATATTTTTTTTCTAATGATTCTATTTGTTGTGATAAGTTTATCCGCCTTTTTTTTGATAACTCATCTTTTTCTTTTTTTAAAGCTTCTTTTTCAATTTTAAGTTGAATTATTTTACGATCTAACTTATCCATAACTTCGGGTTTTGAGTCTATCTCCATCCGTATTATACTCGCCGCCTCATCAATTAAATCAATAGCTTTATCTGGTAATTGTCGATCGGTTATATAACGAGCAGACATGGTAGCAGCCGCTATAATAGCAGGGTCTGTGATATCCACTCCGTGATGGACCTCATATTTTTCTTTCAAACCTCGTAAAATGGCGATGGTATCCTCCACCGTAGGTTCTACGATTAAAACCTTTTGAAAACGTCTCTCCAAAGCGGCATCTTTTTCAATATATTTACGATACTCGTCCAAAGTAGTTGCTCCAATACAGTGTAAATCCCCTCGTGCTAAGGCAGGTTTCAACATATTGCCGGCATCCATAGCCCCCTCGGCAGCCCCTGCTCCTACCATCGTATGCAACTCATCAATGAATAAAATAATTTGTCCGTCTGCTTTTGATAATTCTTTTAAAACTGATTTTAATCTCTCTTCAAACTCGCCACGAAACTTAGCCCCTGCAATAAGAGATGCCATATCCAAAGATAAGAGTTTTTTATTCAATAGGCTTGACGGCACCTCTTTGTTGATAATTCGTAAAGCCAAACCCTCGGCAATCGCAGTTTTACCAACTCCTGGCTCACCGATTAAAACTGGATTATTTTTCGTGCGTCTTTGTAGAACTTGAATGGCACGGCGAATCTCCTCGTCTCTGCCTATTACTGGATCTAATTTACCGTCAATGGCAAGTCCGGTTAAATCGGTAGTCCATTTATCCAATGCTCGCTCGCCGTTATTGTTATCATCATCGGCATTGTTAATATTATCAGTTCCTCGTAAATTGTTAATTGTTGTTTGTAGTGTTTTCAAGTCACCGCCATATTTTTGCAAAAGATTAAAGAGTTTGCCGGTGCCTTGTTGCATGACTGCTAAAATAAATAACTCAGATGAGATAAATTTATCATCTCGTTGTTGGGATAATTTATCCATAAGATTTAGAATGCGAGACAAATCATTTGAAATTTTAATGTCCACAGCACTATCCCCTTGCACCTGGGGTAGTTTTCTAATCTCTGTGTTTATCTCTTGTTGCAAACCTGCCACATTTACACTGCTCTGACTTAATAAATTATAAATACTTTTATCATCTGAATCTAATAATGCCCGCATTAAATGCAAAGATTCAATAAATTGATTTTCTGCACCCACAGCAATAGATTGAGAGGACGATAAAGCCATTTGTAATTTTGTTGTTAGTTTTTCTAATCCCATAATACATCTCCTTTAAAAATTTAGTTATTTTAAAATATATTGTTTATTTTTTAAAAAACAAGACAACAAACAAAAATTCATAAACTGCGATTAATGATATAACGAGACCTTTGCATAATTCAACCACAATTTATAACAACAATAAAATGCACCTATTTTACCAAAAAATTCGTCCAATAGATTGCAAGCTTCCTCATTTTTTAATAAAATATGCACTATTTTCTTA
>QNFE01000068.1 GCA_003645455.1 Gammaproteobacteria bacterium
ACAGGTTAACTGGATATATTGTTTCATATAATCACTCCTTAATTTTGATAGGTTAAAAAGTGATTTATTATATCCTTTTAACCTATTGGAGTGTTGCACTTATGATGGGGATCCGCCTTTTAAAAAAATGATAACATTAGAAATAAACAATAAAAACATAGAAAAAGTTTTGTATACAAAATTTGGCACGACTGACAAAATTAAAAAATATATTTATAACCTATTAAGCGATGATTTAATGCAACAGAATAAAAAAAAAGATGGAGTATTTTTTTTAGAATCTGTTAAAGATGGATTAAAAGACATTCAACAGGGGAGGACTCATAATATAGATACCCTGTGGAATCAATTAAAAAAATTTGACAATTACTGTCTATATAAAATATAATTAGATGCCATTGTTTTGATAATTAGTTCATTATGAGACCTTTGCATAATTCAAGTGCGATTTAGGATAACAAGAAAATAGTGCATATTTTATTAAAAAAAGAGGAAAATAGCCTGCTATTTGACGAATTTTTTAATAGAATAGGTGCATTTTATTGTTGTTATAAAGTGTGCTTGAATTATGCAAAGGTCTCATTGCACTCAATGGTTTCATCTCAAAATTTTGGTTTTGATTTTTGGGTTGGTTTTGTAGCGGTTTTAATTTTAGTTTTTGGTTGTTTTGTTGCATTTAAACATATTAAAAAATACATATCTGAGGTTGAAAAATTGTAATGGAAGAAATAGCATTATCTTTATTAGTTTTATTTGTAGTGGTGAGCTTAACTTATGGTGCTCTCAAAGTAGCCTAAAACAACCAACCACTTTATTTACCCCTTTTAAGCGATCAAAATCTTTGATTTTGGGTGTAGTTAATAGTTGTTAGTTAATAGTGAACGGACAACAAAAACCCTCCACACAACAAAAACAACAAACCATTGGAAGTGAGGCTTTAGCCTTACCCTTGCAACTTGTTGCAACATCATAAGTTAAGCCATTCAAATTACAAGAATAATAAGGTATAGTTAATAATGACGGACAATAACGAAAAATTACCACTTTTAAGGGGTCAAAATCTGTGATTTTGGGGGTTTGGGTATAGTTAATAATTGATAATTGAGAATGGATAATTAAAAATCACCCACAACAAAAAAAACACACCAAAAATAATCCCGTCATAACGAGGCGGACGGAATAAGTATGTAATGTAGGATAATAAACCGCCGTGGTTATCTCTTGTTATTGTCCGTTAGCCCCTATGAGATCGCTTCGTCTCTTCGTTCCTCGCGATGACGACTTCTTTTTTGTTCGTTCGCAATGACAGGGGTTTTTTAACTCTCCAACCAAAACAACATTTTCAACATAATATCCCTTTCACGACTATTTAATTTGCGATAGCTTTTAATCATTGAAAGCTCACTATCATTGATAAAAAATTTATCATTTTTTTGTCCGCTCCCATTAGATTTATCATCATCAGCATTATTATTATCAACAAAAACCTTATTTGCCAACATATCACCTGTCCCATCTCGCAACCAAGCAAGCGACACCCCAAGTTTTTCAGCCACAATCGGCATCCGCGCTTGGTTTGGCATACTCACACCCACCAGCCAACCATTTAAAGCCTGCCGAGTGACACCAATTCTTTGAGATATTTTTTGTTTTGTTGTGCCAACATCCACCTGATTTTTTACTGCCACATTCAACCTGTCAGAGAACTCATTACGGATAAATTGTTTTTGATAATAAGACATAATAATTGTTATATAAAACAACTGATTATGCTAATTTATGTAAGTAAGTTATTTCTTTACTATTTATGTAAAATATTTCTTGTCATTTATAAATTTTTTGTTTATAATACCCACTTTTTACTTCACGAGGCAATTTATGAAAATTTTTAACTTAAAATTTGGCAATATAAAATTGATAAGTTTTTTATCAATTATTTTTTTAACTTTTTTTGCAGTTGGTTGTGCCGATGACTCATCTGATAACAGTTCAGGCAGTAACAATAACACTCCAACAACAGATACAACAAGTTTTATAGTGAAATGGAGAGTTGATAAAGTATCATCGGTTTGGGGAAGCACCGTCAGAATAAAGACACATTCAGATTATACCTATGATTACATAGTTGATTGGGGTGAAGGCACGATAGAAACTAACCAAACGACAGAATCTTCTCATAGATACGATTCCGTTGGTACTTACACTATAAAAATAAGTGGCTTATTCCCTGGTATTAGACTTGGACATGGTATCTGTTATGTGAATCAAAAATGGACGGAAGAACAAAACCTTAAATTCAACAATAAAAATTATTTGTCATCAGTAGAGCAATGGGGTACACAAAAATGGAAAACCTTTAAAGGTGCACTTAGAGATTGCCCTTATGTAACAATTAATGCTACCGATACACCAGATTTATCACAGGTGACAGACATGTCTGATGCTTTTAATAGAGCCGAAATATTTAACTACAATATTAGCAATTGGGATGTATCAAATGTAACAAATATGAGCGGTATGTTTTATGGTGCATATAAATTTAATCAAGATTTATCATTGTGGGATGCCTCAAACACAACAAATATGTCTACGATGTTTCAATTTGCATATGATTTTAATCAAGATATTTCAGCATGGGATACTTCAAATGTAACAAATATGTATAGAATGTTTTTCAATACAAGCGATTTCAATCAGAATTTAAGCAGTTGGAATGTAGAAAAAGTTACAGATTATGGCAGTTTTTCGGATCATTGGGGTGGTGGCACAGAGCCTAACTGGCCATAATTTTTTTATTTTACAGGAGAAAGTAAATGCAAAAACAAGTAGATTTTTATATATCGCAAGTTAGATACAACGACAACCATACAAAAATGGTTAGATTTTATGTTCATCCTAACAACAATAACAAAGCTGGAAAAGGGTTTTTTGAAACATTAGAACAGATCATAGAAAAAATAGATGATGATTTTCTTTATTACACGATAAATAAAACACCTAATAATCGAAAATGGCAACTTGGGAGTAAGGTAATGGTATATCAAAATATGCGTGGTGTTGAGTACCTTAAAACAGAAGGAAATAAAACAGACAAAGATAATTTAGAAAATTTACAAGAGTTTTAAATTCTATTACAAAGGCAGATAGTGGTTGACTACTCTTTTTAATAAATCTGATAAATTGCAGGCATATGGTTTTAATGGCAAACATTTGGGCTGGTTTATCAAGGGTGCTATATATGGACATAGTGGCAAAACTACGGAAGTTATCAAAGTGCTATTTAATGATAAATATTGCCTCTGAATCCTGCCTCGTATATTTTTATTATGTTGTTTTCGATAAAAAAGATAAATCTTAATTTACCAACTCGCAATCTGTATTTTCCGCTAAATTTTCCACTTAACTTTTTGATATCTAAACCATGTTCTTTGCCAAAGTATTTTAGTTTAAGTAATTTAATATAAATATTATCTTTGTTAGGCTGCTTGTTGATAAAATTCATAACTTGTTTGGCAACATCAATCTCAAACATTTTAAAGACGAATGTATTGGGTATTTTTTACAGGATTAGGGCAGTGCAAAGATTCAATTTCTTTCATTTCTTTATCGGATGCAAAAGGATAATTTGCAATTATTTGCTCTTCCTTTAATATTTCTCTGATGCTTGTTTTTATTAAATCTTTTAATTGCGATTTGTCAATTGTCATAGTATCCATGATGTATTTATAAATATATTAAAAATGACTATTATACATAATTTTTTATAAACCATTTTGTTTTTATTTGTTTTATTGGCAATCTATGCTAGTGATGAAATATCGCTTTTTAACTCACAAGGCGAACCTGTGGCATATATAGCGGAGGATTTGACAATTTATTTATGGGGTGGCAAGCCTGTGGCTTATTTGTTTAATAAATCTGGTAAATTGCAGGTATATGGTTTTAATGGCAAACATTTAGGCTGGTTTATCAAGGGTGCGATATTCGGACATAAAGGCAAAGCAGTAGGGGCAGTCAAAAAACGATTTAGTAGTTATACCTCACACGAGCCTTATAAGTCTTATAAAAAGGACAAACCGTCATAACGAGGCAGACGGAGAAAAAAGAGGAACACATAGCAATTAACTGCCGTGGTTATCTCTTGTAATTATCCATCAACCCATATGAGATCGCCACGTTCGCCATGCTCACTCGCGATGACGAGGCAGGTTTGAGGTGATGTGCCTTCGAAATTATTCCTGTTGCAAGGAGTTTAGTTATAACAATCGCAAACGAATGTTATTAGGGTTTTTACGACAATCCAAAACTGCATGGATAAAGATTTTGCTCTTTGAGAATTTGTAATATATGGCAAACGGAAATCTTTTTGATAGCAGTCTATTAAACCTATTGATTTTTATGTGTATGCCAACAAATAAATGCAAAGATTCTATGTCAGATAAAATAGCGGTTAAAAAATAATCGCCGAGATGAACTTTTTGTAATTCGTAGAATTTTTTGGCATTTGCTATATCATTTTCAGCTTCATCTAAAATGACAATATCCATTAAATATCTTTAAGCCTTATTTTTGCATCAGATAATGGAGAAAACTTGTAATCGCCTGTTTTTATGCCTCGCTCTCTTTGCTCTAAAACATCAATATGCCATTGTGGACTAAAACCGTTATCATGAGCATTTTGTGATAAATTTTGCCACAAATCTTCCATTATTTGAAATTTATCTGCAATATTTATTTTATCAAATTCTTGTTTTTGTAACATTTTATATAATATTCAAAATGGAAAATTATAACATTTTTTAATCTTTAAAAACAAATAAATTCTAACAAATTGTCAAAAAATCATAAAAAATAAACCACATACCAACCATATCTTGCTAATAGCGGGAGTTGACGTGCCTTTGAAATTATTCCTGTTGCAAGGGGCAAAATAGTTTTACTCTTTGGGTTTTATGTTTCTAATAATCGGCTGTTATGGGGGTGCGTTTTTTGACTTTTGATAAAGTTTCAAGGTATTTATTTTTTGTGCCTTTGGCAGCTCTTTCTTGTAGATAATTTTGGGTATCTATGGCAGCTATTTTTTGAGCTAAGGCTGATGCAATAAATTGATTTATTGAGATTTTGTCCTCTGATGAGAGTCTTTTCGCACTTTTATGCAAAGATTCTGGTAGTTTTATGCTTAGTGTAGTCATATTGTATTCTCCAATTTTTTTAAAAATTCATAGGGTGTTATAACCTGTATGCCGAATTTTTCAATACCCTTAAAATCTTTTATGTTATAAGTGATAATATAATCGCTTTGCGATTCAAAGGCAAGCTCCAAAACCATATCATCTTTTAGATCTTTTAAATACGATCTCCATAGATAAAAAATTCTTTGTTGGTTGGCTATTTTACAAAAATAATCTAAAAAATTATCAATATCTTGTTTGTTAAAACCAAAATCTTTTTTCTTTCTTAAAAGAACTTCTTCATATTCTAATATCAACGGTATGGAAATTGATAATCTGATATTTTTGTCATCAATTATTTGCAAAAGTTCGTATGATTTTCCAGATGAGGAATGCAAACCTGAGATAATTACATTTGTATCAATCACAATTTTGAATTTATCCATAGCGATATTATACACAAACATTATATGTAAAGTCAATTTACTACAATATTATTGGTATATATTTGGATGTTTTTGGATGAATTTTTTTAACTTTTTGTAATAGCTATCCGTCCTAATTATTCTATAAATCATTCTCTAATTCTGCAATGTGTTCTTGGGCGGTTTGTTTTTTAAAATTATTTTGTTTTATATCTTCAATGGCTTTGATATATGTCATATCAACCTCTTGGATTTTAAATTTTTTATATCGTTTTATGTCCATTACTACATATTTATCCTGTCCTTGAGAGCGTATAACCAATTCATTGAATTTGTTTAAAAATTTATCAAAAACAGAAACTCCTTTTTGTTGAATTTCGTTTGCTGTTATAATCATTATTCTTAACCTTAATTTGTCAATAAAAAGTAGAATTATAACATTTTTTAATCTTTAAAAACAAATAAATTCTAACAAGTTATAAAAAATATGTCCTTTATCAACCATATTTTTCTAATAGCAGGGGTTGATGTGCCTTTGAAATTATTCCTGTTGCAAGGGGCAAAATGACTCCGTCATCACGAGGAGCGGTAGCGACAAAGTGATCTCGTATGGGTGTCCGCATACTACGATGAGATCGCTTCGTCTCTTCGTTCCTCTCGATGACGGGCTTCTTTTTTGTTCGTTCGTTATGACTTAGGTTTTTTTATCAACCATATCTTACTAATAGCAGGAGTGATGTGCCTTTAAAATTATTCCTATTGCAAAGGTCTCATAAAAATTAAATCCTTATGTTAGATTTTCAAAAAATTATTACTATTGAATCTGGTAAAAGAGCAGGTATTCCTACTATTCGTGGTATGCGGATTGCTGTGTTTGATATTTTAAATATGTTAAGTTCGGATATGAGTTATGATGAAATTTTAGAAGATTATCCGGAACTTACCAAGCAGGATATTTTGGCATCTTTGGCATATGCTGCTGACAAAGAACATCAAAAATTAGTTTCTGCATGAAATTGTTATTTGATGAAAACCTATCTTATAGGTTGTGTTTATCTCTTGCGGATATATATCCCGACTCACAACATGTAAATTCTTTGGGGCTGGAGCGAGCAACCGATATTGAGATTTTTAATTTTGCAAAAGACAACAACTTTATAGTCGTTAGCAAAGATTCTGATTTTAATCAAATATCAACAATAAAAGGTTATCCGCCTTATATAATATGGTTAAAAATTGGTAATGTGCGAGTAAGACATATCGCCCCGATGTTTTAAAAAAAGAATATCTCAATATAAAATATGCTGTGGAATCCAAGCAGTTTGGCATAATTCAAATAGGTTAAAATATTTAAAATCGCACCTAATATATCCTCCATATTTTTCTAATAGCAGGAGTGATGTGCCTTTGAAAATTTTCCTGTTGCAAGGGGCAAAATAGTTTTTAAAATTTTGTTGTTATAATATGGTATTATATTGATTTTTTATTATTTTATAACAATGCAAACTATAACACTCAACATAAAAAATGAAACTTTAACTGATAAGGTTTTAAAGTTATTAGAGTCTTTTAAAAAAGATGAGCTGGAAATTGTTGACAAACAAGACATGGCTGATTTAAAATTATTGTTAGCCACAAGAGGCGATAAAGAAATTTCTTTTGATGATTATTTAAAAAATGAAAATCAAGATTAGAGAAAGTGCAATCAAAGATTTGAAACGAATACCAAACCCACACAAAACAAAGATTCACAACAAAATTAAATTATTAACATGCTATTCTAATCTATCAAATGTTAAAAAACTCACTAACTTTGTGCCATCTTACAGATATAGAGTTGGAAATTATCGTGTGCTTTTTGATGTTACAGGAGATGTTGTTGCGGTTGCTAGAGTTTTACATAGAAGCACAAGTTACAAACAATGTTATTAAAAAAAATAATTTTTTAAATAGATTTATCAAACGGATTATAAACGTCTAATTTTATAGATTTAAAATCTTTTGTGTTTCTTGTAACTAATTTTAAATTATATGTTGTGGCTATTGTCTCGCCATTTAGATGATAGATAATTATATTGGAATCAATCAGATATAACATTTCTATCTTGCCACTCGTCTCTTATATTTTTTTGCCACTCTAATGGATCAATATTTTTATCTGATAAAATACCAGCTGTTTTTTCAATTAATTCTATCGTAGATAGTTTCTTGTTATTGTTTTTTTCAACAGAGCGAACAAGAATTTCAATTTTTTGATTGATATATTCGGGCGGAATATTTATTTTATATGTAGGTGTTTTTGGTTGAATTATTTCTCTTAACATTGTTTTAATCGTGTTCAAAATTTTGTATCGTAACATTTTTAGTATAAAAAATCAAACAAATTGTCAAAAATTATGAAAAATAAATCCCATACCAACCATATCTTGCCAATAGTTGGGGGTGATGTGCCTTTGAAATTGTTTCTATTGCAAGGGACAAAATAGTTTATGAAAAAATATTTGCATTTTGAATA
This sequence comes from Gammaproteobacteria bacterium, assembly GCA_003645455.1. Taxonomy (GTDB): domain Bacteria; phylum Pseudomonadota; class Gammaproteobacteria; order QNFE01; family QNFE01; genus QNFE01. The sequence continues at coordinate 8,112 of QNFE01000068.1, forward strand.
TGATTTATTGTAAGATACTTGCATGGCTCTAATTGACGAAAAGAAAGAATACATTAGTATTTTAAAATTATATATCAGCTTGATTATGGCTTTGGTGTTAACAATTGGTGCTGGTGTTATCAACTTGTTTTTATCAAATACAATCAATATTTTATTTTGGATGAGGATTGTGACTATAATCACTTTAATTGTTGTTTTTGTAGTTATAGTTAAAAAAATTCACAACAACATATCAAGACTTAAAAAATTATAAAGGAGTAAATTATTATGGAATTATCTGAAATGGCAATGATTTTTGTTACATTTATGTTTGTTGCATCTTGGATTTATGTGGCAAAATTATCTTGGCGAGCTTGACAAGTTTTTGTATTTTTAAGCCTTATTTTTCTAATAGTTGTGGTGATGCACCTTTGAAATTACTCCTGTTGCAAGGAGCAAAATAGTTTTATCATCACAAAAAAAATAACTCGTCATAACGAGGCGGACGGATAAAACAATGCATGGAAAATAATAATCCGCCGTGGTTATCTCTTGAAAATTATCCGTCAGCCCCTATGAGATTGCCACGCTCGCAGGCTCGCTCGCAATGACGAGACAGGTTGGAGTGATGTGCCTTTGAAATTATTCCTGTTGCAAGGAGTGTAATTATAACAATCGCAAACGAATGTTATTGGGGTCTTTACGACAATCCAAAACCGCATGGATGAAGATTTTGCTCTTTGAGAATTTGCAATATATGGCAAACGGAAATCTTTTTGATAGCAGTCTATTAAACCCATTGATTTTTATGTGGATGCCAACAAATAAATGCAAGGATTCTATATCAGATAAAATAGTGGTTAAAAAATAATCTCCCAGATGAACTTTTTGTGATTCGTAAAATTTTTTGGCATTTACTATATCATTTTCAGTTTCATCTAAAATAACAACATCCATTAAATATTTTTAAGCCTTATTTTTGCCTCAGATAATGGAGAAAATTTATACTCACCTGTTTTTATGCCTTGTTCTCTTTGTTCTAAAACATCAAGATGCCATTGTGGGCTAAAACCATTGTTATCAGCATTTTGTGATAAGTTTTGCCATAAATCTTCCATAATTTGAAATTTATCTGCAATATTTATTTTGTCAAATTTTTGTTTTGTAACATTTTATGTAATCTTCAAAATTAAAAATTATAACATTTTTTAATATTTGAAAACAAATAAATTCTAACAAATTATCAAAAAATTATGAAAAATAAACTCTATTATCCGCCATATCTTGCTAATAGCAGGAGTGATGTGCCTTTAGGAACCCCTGATTAACCTATGGAATTGGCAAAATAGTTTTTAAAATTTTGTTGTTATAATATGGCATTATATTGATTTTTTATTATTTTATAACAATGCAAACCATAACACTCAACATAAAAAATGAAACCTTAACTGATAAGATGCTTAGATTCACATCATAAGTGCAACACTTGACCTAAAAAATATCTATGCCAGTTTTTTTGGCAAAGACCTCAAATGGGCTATTATAACATAAACATTTTCTCGGTCTTGAATTTATTAAAA
>QNFE01000069.1 GCA_003645455.1 Gammaproteobacteria bacterium
AATAAAATGCACCTATTTTACCAAAAAATTCGTCCAATAGATTGCAAGCTTCCTCATTTTTTAATAAAATATGCACTATTTTCTTATTATTCTAAATCACACTTGAATTATGCAAAGGTCTCAAAATAATAAAACTCCCAGATTAACTATCAATTATATCCTATGTTATAATACAACATTTTAATTTTTAAAAAACTCTATGAATACAATAACTCTAACCAAATTACAAAAAAAACATGATGATGGTGAGCCTATTACGGCTTTAACGGCTTATGATGCCTCCTTTGCTAAAATCATTGATGATGCAGAAATTGATATTGTGTTGGTCGGTGATTCGTTAGGGATGGTAATTCAGGGGTTTGATTCCACCGTGCCTGTAACTATGGATGATATGGTCTATCATGCTCAAGCCGTAGATTCAAGTTTATCTTATTCGTTATTGATGGTTGATATGCCATTTATGAGCACTATTAACGAAAAAATGGCCTTAGAAAATGCTAAAATTTTAATGCAAGAGGGTGGAGCTGCGATGGTTAAGATGGAGGGCGGTGATAATCAAGAACAAATTATTAAAACCTTAACTTCCCGTGGAGTGCCTGTATGCGCTCATCTGGGATTAAAGCCACAATTAGTCAATAAATACGGCGGTTATAAAATTCAAGGTAAAAATAAAGATGAGGCATATAGGATTTTACAATCAGCGGATAACATGCAAAAAGCAGGGGCGGATATATTACTTGTTGAATGTATCCCAGCGGACTTAGCAAAAAAAATAACTACAAATTCGTCAATTCCTGTTATTGGTATCGGGGCAGGGACAGATACCTCCGGACAAATTTTAGTCTTGTATGATATCTTGGGATTAAGCTCTAAAATCCCTATGTTTGCCAAAAATTATTTAATAAATGGAGCGAGCATCCAGGATGCCATCAAAAACTATAAAAAAGATGTTGAAAATAAAATTTTCCCATAATTTTTTCTCCAAATTAAAATGCAAATCTACACAAAATATGCAGACTTATCAAAAGCGATTCAAGAGATAAAAACTAACAGTAAATCTATATCTCTTGTGCCTACCATGGGTAATTTACATGCAGGTCACCTATCTTTAATAGATATAGCAAAACAACAAAGTGATATCACAATATGTAGTATATTTATCAACCCTGCTCAATTCAACGACCAAAAAGACTTTAAACAATATCCTCAAACCTTAGAATTTGATATTGAAAAATTAAAGCAAAATAATACTAATATTTTATATGTTCCCAGAATTCAAGACATATACCCAAATGGATTTCACAAAACAACGCACATAACAGAAAAAACTTTAACAAACGTTTTATGTGGCAAACATCGTCCAGGGCATTTTACCGGAGTATGCACAGTCGTGGCAATTTTAATCAATCAAACCGGTGCAGATAAAATAGTATTAGGAGAGAAAGACTACCAGCAATTATTAGTCATAAAAAAAATGATATGGGATTTATCCATACAAATCCAAGTAATCAAAGCGCCCACAATTCGTCACGAAAATAATCTAGCACTAAGCTCGCGCAATAGCCACCTAAGCTTGCAACAATTAAAAACTGCAAGTCTGTTAAATAAAACATTAACAGGAATTAAAAACTCATTTGACAAAAAACAAGAAATAATAAAATTGTCCGAGATGTTAAAAAAACATAAAATAAAATTAGATTACTTAGAAATAAGAGACAACAAAACATTGAAAAATACAATAAATTCTAAAACTTATAAAAATAGTCGTCTATTTATCGCAGCCTTTATAGACAATATCCGCTTAATTGATAATATCCGGTTATAACAAAAAACCAATCGGTTGCACTTAGACTTAAAAAGGTAAAAAATATGTATGCGAGACCTTTGCATAATTAAAGTGCTGTTTAGAAAATACAGAAAATAGTGCATTTTTATAGCAAAAATGAGGAAAATGGCAAGTCCTTTGGAGTTCCTCGCTACGCTCGTGATGACGAATTTTTGCTATGAGCATATGCAATCTATTTGTTTTATAAATTGTGCTTGAATTATGCAAAGGTCTCGTATACAAATCAGGATTTAGAAAATGCAATAGATAATCGTATATTTACCAAATTATCAGTGGCCAAGTTTTATTAAAATTATTATGCCAGAGGCTCCCTAATGCTTGTGTCTATTGTTGCTTAAATTGATATTGATAGGTGCGACTAACAATAAATGCTTGATTGTTGTTTTTTAAATATAATTCCATGTTGAATGTTTTTTTGATTATTTTGTCAATTTTTTCAATGTTTATGATGGTTTTGCGGTGGATTTGATAAAATTTTGTCTTATCAAGTTGTAACATTAACTCTTTTAATGGCATTCTCAATAGATAGATTTGACCTTGGTGCATTACACTATTATATTTATTGTCAGCTTGAAAATAATCAATTTCAGATATTTTTAACATTTTAATTTGATGATTTTTGGCAACTTTTAACCATTGTAAAGACTCTTGATTATGTAGGGTTGTGCTGGCTATTGTTATGGTTGATTTGTTTGTTTTGTTGGTGGCTATTGTTATGGCTTGTTTTAATCTATCTAACTGAATTGGTTTTAATAAATAATCTGTGGCATTTATATCAAAAGCCTCAATAGCATATTTATCATAAGCGGTGGTAAAAATTATTTTACAAGAATCGTCTATTTTCTCTGCCACCTCCATGCCTGATAAACCTGGCATTTTTATGTCCAAAAAAGCCATGTCTGGACTATGTTTGTTGATTAAGTCCAATGCTTCTGGTCCATTTTTGGCAGTTGCCACCAATTTTATTTGCGGACAATCGCTCTTAATCATATCGCTCAGATATTCGCGTAAATTTGTCTCATCTTCGGCAATTATGGCAGTGTATATTGGCATTTTTGCAATTTAAGGTTGTTGAAAATTGTATTTTATCACTTTATGTTACAACTTGTCGCTCTATTTTACAATCTGTCGCAAAGTTATTTTTTTATTTTATAATTTCATACAATAGCAATTTTATGTTATTTTTATTTAAGGTGATTATTATGAGTAAGTATAAACTGGTTCTGTTGTTTGTTGCAATAAGTATGTTCTCGTCTGTTTCATATGCTTTGGATGAAGGTAAGTTTTTCAAAGCTCAAAAAATATTTTTTGCAGCCCGTGCAGGCTCCGATGGAGCCGTAGAAAAAGCGAGCAATGCTTTTGCTAAATTAGACCGAAAAGATCCAGTAGTAATGGTATATAAGGGTGCCATCAAAGCCTTAGAAGGGCGAGATTCTTGGATGCCGTGGAATAAAATCGGTTTGGTTGAAGATGGTTTAGATATCATTGACAAGGCTTTAAAAAAAGGCGGTAACTCAAAAAAGAAAGTCAAAGATGCTCGTTATGATATTTTAATCAAAGTTGTAGCAGCCTCGGTGATGGCAGATTTGCCTGGTATTTTTAAACGTCATCAAGAGGCGATAGATTTACATCAAGAATTAGTGGAGTTAAAAGAATTTGCTAGTCCTGATCTAAAAAAACATATCAAAAAAATTGGTAAAGTTCTTAAAAAAGGAGTTAAAAAATGAAAACATTGATTAAAAGTTTGATTGTTGCAAGTGTTTTGTTGCTAAGTTTTAATAGTTATGCTGAGGTAATTATTCGCCCTCATTTGGCAGCAGGTCAGTTTGCTACTGATGATATATCAGGCACATCAACAAATATTGGAGCAAGGTTATTGTTGTCTGTTGGTGGTGTCCAATCGTATGGCATAGCCGTCAATCGTTTTAAATTAACCAGTGATGATTTGACCGAAGATGAAGAGTTTAATTCATTTGGTATATATTTAGAACAGGTTATTGCAGGCTGGTTTAATATGGGAATTGGCACAGTGGGTTATTTTGGCTTATATGAGCAAAATCCAGTAGGGCTATCCACTTCATTAGGTTGGCAAGATAAAAATGGCAGGTTTTTGATAGCCTTCCGTAATGATGTGATTGCCACAGAAAAAAATCTAACTAATATTAATTCGATTATGGCAGGTATTAAATTTTAAAAAATATTATGAGTGATTTAATTTTACAAACTAAAAATTTAGGCAAAATCTATGAGATGGGGGAGATAAAGATTCCGGCTTTAAAAGACATTAATTTGGATTTAAAAGCTGGATCATTTGTCGCTTTGGAGGGTCCATCAGGCTCTGGCAAAAGCACTTTGCTAAATATCTGTGGTTTGCTTGACAAACAAACCACCGGAGAATTGTTTTTTAATGACTCAAACATTACAGACTTAACAGCAAAACAAATAACCCAGATTCGCCGAGACAAAATCGGTTTTATATTTCAAGGTTTTAATTTGGTGCCGGTAATGAGTGTTTATGATAATGTTGAATATCCATTGTTTTTAAATAATGTATCTAATAAAAAAAGACGACTACAAACCATAGATATCTTAAAAAAAGTAGGGGTAGCAGAATATGCCAAACACTTGCCAGATAAAATATCAGGTGGACAAAAACAAAGGGTCGCCATCGCTCGGGCTTTGATAAAAAAACCACCATTGATTATAGCAGACGAACCAACTGCTAACCTTGATACCAAAACTGCGACAGATATTATAGATTTAATGCATCAGATGGCAGCGGAATATAAAACAACTTTTATTATTGCTACCCATGACAAACGAATGTCACAAAGATGTGATAAAATTATCAAATTAGAAGATGGAGCATTAAAATGAACATAAAAGAAATAATCCGTCATTGCGAGGAACGAAGAGACGAAGCAATCTCATCAGGTGCATACAAAAACCTAAGAGATTGCCACACTCGCAGGCTCGCTCGCAATGACAGCCATTGTGTTGTTGCGATAAAAAGAGAGGCAATAAAATGAAATGGTTTAAATTAGCATGGCTTAATGTCAGACGAAATGGCAGACGTTCAATTATCACAATTATGATAACAGCCATTGGTATAGCTGCGGTTTTAATTGGGATAGGATTTGCCAATTTTACCTATGTATCACTACAAGAGCGGTCAGCACGAGAGGCAGGACATTTGCAAGTCGCCCATAAAGATTTTTTTGATAAACAAGAAGAAACCCCAATGCAATATGGTTTGGATAATTACCAAACCTTGGCTCAAAAAATGCTTCAAAATAATCAGGTCAAATATGCTGTTGAGAAAATTCAATTTTCAGGCTTGATTAGCAATGGAGACAAGTCAGCTGTTTTTATAGGCTCTGGCATTAACCCATCAGCGGAGTTTAAAGCAAAAGGACCTTTTTTGACAATCACATCAGGCAATACCCTAAGCACGAGAGAAAAAGCAGATGATCCTAAGATTTTAATCGGCAAAGGGCTGGCAAAAATTATGCAAGCCAAAGTTGGCGATTCTTTGACTTTAATGGGTAGCACAACCAACGGTGGTTTGAATGCTATTGATGTGACAGTCCACGGCATAACCGATACTGGCAATCCAGAGATAGACAAAAGACAAATTTTTGTTAATGTCAAAGTCGCCCAGGATTTATTGCAAACAAAAAAAGTAAGTTTGTTATCATTATATCTGTATGAGACAGACAAAACGGATTTGGTTAAAAAATCACTGCAAAAAGAAAAACCAGATTTTGCTTGGCAGACCTGGCTTGATGTAGCTTTTTATTATGTTGGGGTAAAAAACCTATATAATAGGATTTTCGGACTACTGGGTTTTATTATTATTTTGATTGTTTTCTTTTCAATTGTCAATACGATTGGTATGAGTGTCGTTGAGAGAACTCGTGAAATTGGAGCATTGCGAGCACTGGGCACTTATAATAGCGAGGTGAAGTTTAATTTTATGTTGGAGGGTGGAATTATCGGCATTATTGGTTCAATAGTCGGAGCTATTATTGCCTTGATAACATCACTTGTTTTATTAGTATTGGATTTACAAATGCCACCGCCACCTGGCAGCAACAAGGGTTATCCGTTAGTTATTGATATACCGGCTGAAATATATGCTCCAATTGTTGTTATTAGCATCATGTTATGTATGATAGCGGCATTCATAGCCAGCAGCAAAGCAGTTAAAAAACCAATTACCGAGGCATTGTCTCATACTTAAAAAAAACCTGTCATTGCGAGGAGCGGTAGCGACAAAGCAATCTCTTGGATAATCGATGAGACTGCCACCACTTCGCCTCGCAGTGACGATAAATAACATTATTATATTTTAAAAAGGAAAAAACTATGAAAAAATTATTATTTTTACCATTATTGTTAGGATTAAGTATCAACTTATCACAAGCCCAAACAACACCGCAACAAATGTTGGAGACAGCAGATAAATATCGCCTTTCATCTGATAATATGCAAGTTTCAACGACTATTAAACTATATAAAAATGATAAAAAAATGAACCAAAAAGAATATATGGTTTTTATCAAACCAGAGCGTAAATCTTTGGTCCTGTTTTTAAATCCCACCGAAAAAGGGCAAAAAGTTTTAATGTTACAAAATAAATTTTGGATGTTAATGCCAAAATCTCGGCGTCCTATTCGCATCACACCTTTACAAAAATTATTAGGGGAGGCATCAACAGGCGATATAGCCACGATGCAATATGCGGATGATTATAATGCTAAATTAGAAAAAACAGATGACAAAAATCATATTTTATGGTTAGAGGCAAAAGATGGTGTCGAGGGCTTGACATATAAAAACATTCGTCTTTTTTTATCAATAGATAAATTTGCCCCAACACAGGCTGAGTTTTATGTAAGCTCGGGCAAGTTGGCGAAAACTGCTGAATTTATCACAGGTAAATTAGATGGAACAGAGTCAGAATCAGTGGTTAAAATGACTTTAAAAGATAAAATAAACAAAAATAGATATACCGAGGTTATCTATAATAGTCGCAAAGATTTTGTTTTATCTAATAAATTTTATAACCCCGCTTATTTGGTAAAAAATCCTCAGATTAATTATTAGAGACCTTTGCATAATTCAAGCACAATTTATAAAACAAATAGATTGCATATGCTCATAGCAAAAACTCGTCAAAGAGAATTACCATATTCCTCATTTTTGCTATAAAAATGCACTATTTTCTGTCCTCTCTAAACAGCACTTGAATTATGCAAAGGTCTCTATTAAAAAAAATTGTCATTGCGAGGCGTAGCCGTGGCAATCTTATCAGGGGCAACGGACACTCCAAGAGATTGCTTTGTCATTCGCCTTGTGGCGAATTCCTCGCAATGACAGGGTTTTTTTGTTAAAAATTTATGAAAACAAAGCACAAATTACTATCAATTATATTATTGCATTTTTCAACCATAAGTTATGCCGAGCTTACAGTTGATTTTAGCCTTATAATTCAACCTGTTTTTAATGATTATAAAGATGAGGCTAATTTTGGCGTGCCAGAGAATATCATCCCTAAGCCTTATAAAAAGTCATCACAGGTTTTAGAAATATCAAGCAAATTCAAAGGTTTGAGTTTTCTTGGCAACATCAAACACGATTATGCAGAAGATCAAGACTCCGAGACAGACGAGAACATAAATGAGATCTATTATGATTTTAATTTGGCAGGATTAGAGTGGAGCTTGGGTAAAAAAATAATCTCTTATGGGGTAGGTTATGGCTCGCGTCCTTTGGATATTTTTGCCACCAAATCACAACAAAGCACAGATCAGACCAGCCCATATGGCATCAAGCAAATCGGCATTGATTATTTCAAAGATTTATCAAATATAAGTTTAGTTGTAGCAAATCCTCATCAAGAAAAAACAGACAGAGGCGAGGATTTGCAAAGCACAGCACTAAGATATTTTAATAGTTTTGAAAGTTTTGATATGCAGGCTCTTATAGCTTATAATGATGAAAACAAAACCCAAGCCGGAGCAGGTTTGGTGTATATTTTAACCGATGCAATGTCCGTCCATAGTTCTTTTTTACATCGCAAAAATATCTATAAACAAATTCACAATGGTCTCATCTTAAATACAGAATATCCATATCAAAACAAACTATATGAAGACAGCACCAAATGGTTAGCAGGCGGTAATTGGATGATGGCTGACAAGCATAATTTAATTTTTGAGTATTGGTTTGATGATCTGGCTTTGTCAACAGATCAATGGAGTGATTTGTTTAATAATGTCACACAACAACAAGCACTTTTAATGTCCCCTGTGCCGGCTGAGGTAGTTTATAATAATCTTGCATGGTCTGCCAAAGCACTTGATACCGAGCATTTAATGCAAAAGAATTTATATCTAAGATATGAATACTCACCACTTGACATAAAAATACAAAATGCTTTATTATATGCCCCAGATGATGCGGGTTTTATTTGGACGACAAGTTTTGAAAAAGATTTGCAAAGCTTTAAAATTTATGGTGGAGTGCGACATTTTGGCGGAGATGAAAAATCTGTTTATTACAAACTACCCATCAAAAACCAACTATTTATGACTGCTACAATCAATTTTTAAAATGCAAAACTTGATAAAACCCCCACAATTTGATTTATTAAAAACCTATAAAAGTTGGTTGCAACTTCTTGCTATCAATACTTTAATTGCCACAATTCTTTCAGTTCTGGGCGGTAATTTTTTAATAAATTTTGCTTTCTCCCAAAGCATTGGTATCTGTATTGCAAGCAGCATTGCGATAATAACTAACTTATTAAAAAAATCAGAACCCACTATTTTTATCTATATTTTTGGTATTGTGATAGGTGGCATCACAGGCTCTACCATAGTTTATATTTTTCTTGATGGAGCATTTACCAACAAATCTTTTAGTATCGAAACTTTAATGCAGTCGCTATTTTTGGCAGTAATTTTTGGGTTTTTAGTATCCTATTATTTTTATTCAATTTTTCAAAAAAAACAACAACAAATAGAATTTAAAAATCAACTTCAACAAGCTCAATTGCAAATGTTGCAAGCCCAGATAGAACCCCATTTTTTGTTTAATACTCTCGCTACGATTACCAGTTTGATAGATAAAAATCCCCAAAATGCTAAACAACTTCTAAACCATATTATAGCCTATTTAAGGTTAAGTTTAGACCAAAGTCGCAACCAGAAAAATATAAAAATCAAAGATGAGATAAAACTAACTGATTTGTATTTAAAAATCCAAAAAATGAGACTGGGGGATAGGTTAAAATATCAAATAAACATTGAAAAAAACTGCCAACAGTTTTTATTGCCACCATTATTATTACAACCCTTAGTAGAAAACGCCATAATCCATGGCATTGAACCTGCTATAAATGGTGGCTTAATCCAGATAAATATATCCCAAAAAAACCAAAAAATATATATCACTATCACCGATAACGGAGCAGGGTTAAAGAATAACAAAACTACCAAAAAATCTTTTGCTTTGTCTAATATCAAAAAAAGATTAAGATCAATCTATCAAAAAGATGCCACATTTTCTATTAAAAACCATAAAACACAAGGCGCTATTGCTACCATTATTCTGCCATCATCCCGTTATTAAACTGGCAACAATTAGTTTGAGACCTTTGCATAATTCAAGTGCGATTTAGAATAATAAGAAAATAGTGCATATTTTATTAAAAAATGAGGAAGCTTGCAATCTATTGGACGAATTTTTTGGTAAAATAGGTGCATTTTATT
>QNFE01000070.1 GCA_003645455.1 Gammaproteobacteria bacterium
ACATAAAATGCACCTTTTTACAGCAAAAATTCGTCAAATAGCAAGCTATTTTCCTCATTTTTGCTGTAAAAATGCACTATTTTCTGCATTATCTAAACAGCACTTGAATTATGCAAAGGTCTCAAAATTACCACATATTATATTTTATTTAAAAACAAATTGCAAAAATAAAATTTGGTAATTTTTACTTACTCCCATTAAGTTATCGTAAATTTTGTTCTACGATGTTGCAACTTTCATATAGTCAGCAATTCTGTCTGCTTTAAAGATTGGTGCGATTATTGCAATTTCAATGATTATTTTTTTAGTATCAAATATTTAGGGGTAATTTATCATCCCGGTGACAACATTTATGTTATCATGAGACCTTTGCAGGTTTAGAGCAAAAATAAAATACTGACGATATGATGCAAATCTATTTTTTTGAAAAAGGAGACAATTATGGCAAGAATTTTATTCGGTTTGGTAGTTTTTATAATTTCATTTCCGTTATTATTTTGGAATGAGGGCAGAGCTGTTAAAACTTATCAAAGTTTATCGGAGGGAGCAGACATTGTAATAAATGTCACAGCAGATAAGATTGATAAAAACAATAACTTGAAACTGATTCATTTAACAGACAAAGCAGATACCAGAGAATTTTTAACGGATAAAAGTTTTGCTATTACCGAGAATGCAATCCGATTATATCGTCAAGTTAAAACCTATCAATGGCAAGAACAAGAAGGCAGTATGACAGAAAAAAAACCAGATGGCAAAGAGCTTGTAACAAAAACCTATACTTATAATAAAATATGGAGCGAAGAGTTAATAAATTCAACAAATTTTAATCAAGCACAGGACTATAAGAATCCAAAAATTGTAAATTTTTATAGCCAGACATTACGAGCAAAAAAAGTAACCGTAGGTGCTTTTGAATTAAGCCATGAACTAAAAAATAAAATCAGCACTGCTTTGTCTATTGTTTTGAGTATGGATAAAATACCACAAGAATTAAAAAATAACACAACAATCCATGATAATTGTTTTTTAATCAAAAAAAATGTTACAAACTTTAACAAACAGCAACTTAATATAGGAGATCAGTGTATATCATTTAAAGTTATAAAACCTAATAATATCAGCATTATAGCACAACAAATTAATAATACTTTTGCACCTTTTACGACCACTAATGGCAAAACAATTAGTATCTTAAAAATGGGAACATTTTCGGCAAAATCTATGTTTGAAGATGCAGAAAATTCTAACTTAATGTTATCTTGGTTGCTAAGAATAGCAGGTTTTGTTTTAATGATGCTTGGTATAACTTTAATTATAGGTCCATTGTCAAAAATGGCAAATTCCATACCTTTTATAGGGGTTGTCATTGAATTTGGTTTAATAATCGCCTCATCTATTATCGCGTTATTTTTTAGCATAACAACAATATCTATTGCTTGGTTGGGTTACCGTCCATTGTTATCTGTCTCTATTGTGGTATTGAGCATTTTGGTCTTTACAATTTTATATTTTATAAAAAAAAGAAAAATAGCAGCAATTGCAGACAAATGAACTTGTTAAATTTTCGGTAGCAAATCTTATCAATATTTTTTATTATAGTGGCTTTTGCAACAACAAAAAATATGAAAAAACTAAGTTTTGATCAAAAATATGATAATATAAAAAAAGACTCAAATTATGATGGAGTTTTTATAACCGCAGTTATTACAACTGGAATTTTTTGTCGCCCCACTTGTCGTGCGAGAAAACCGCATAAAAAAAATGTGCTTTTTTATGATGATCCACAGACGGCAATAAAATATGGCTTTCGCCCTTGTAAAATTTGTCATCCGATGCAGATAATAGGGCAGACACCTGAATATATTAAAAATATTATCAAAGAGCTCAATCAAAATCCATATTTGAAAATCAAAGATTATGATTTAAGGCAAAGAGATATAAGCCCTGCCACCATCCGCCGTTGGTTTCAAAAATATCACAATATTACATTTCATGCTTATCAGCGAATGTTAAAAATAAATATGGCATATAACCAAATCAAAGGCGGCAACTCAATCACCGATACGGCTTTTGGTTTAGGTTATGATTCTCTATCAGGTTTTAACTACGCATGGCAAAGCATTTTTGGCAAACCAGCAAGCAAACAAAACAATAAAAAAATTATCAATATCATCCGTTTTAATACCAAATTAGGGGCGATGTTTGCCTGTGCCTCGCAAGATGGTTTATGCCTATTAGATTTTACCGATCGGCGAATGTTAGAAACCGAATTTAAAGATCTCTGCAAAAGATTAAATGCCGTTATTCTGCCGGGGGACAACAAATATCTTGATGTGGCACAAATACAATTAGAAGAATATATGACAGGCAAACGAGATAAATTTGATATACCGCTTGATATGGTTGGCACAGATTTTCAAAAACAAGTTTGGCAAGTTTTATTAAAAATTCCTTATGGAAAAACTTGGAGTTACAAACAACAAGCACAGATATTGCAAAACCCCAAAGCTGTGCGAGCTGTCGCAAATGCCAACGGTTGCAATAAGATAGGTATCATAATTCCTTGCCATCGGATCATAGGATCAGACGGCTCACTCACAGGATATGGCGGCGGATTATATCGCAAACAATGGTTGTTAGATCTTGAAAATGCGATTTGAATCAGTTGAGACATTTGCATAAATCAAGCACAATTTATAAAACGCATAAAATGCACTATGCTCGCACATTCTCTAAACAGCACTTGATTTATGCAAAGGTCTCAGTTATAATATTTTTTTTGGAGGAATTATGAAAAAATTTATATTTTTAAAAAAAACTATCTTTGTGTTTTTGTTTGTTTTACTGTGCAATCAAAAAGCAAATGCAGAAATTGATTTATTTAGCCATGACATAGTGTCTGTCTCAAACCCTTTGCTGTTATCATATTCAAAAAGTGCTTATATTTATAGCGACAATATAAAAGGTATTCCTGTAAGCAGTGGTGGCTTTCCTGCAACTTATGCATTTGGAGGTGAAATTGAAGCAGGTTTAAGAGGTGCGATTATATCATTAAATTTACAAGTGCCATTAAACAAAGAAAAAGGGCTTTTCAGTGATGTATTATATTCATCAACTCCAATGATTATAAAATTTGCAAGAATGAGAACATGGGATATTGATACAGATACAGATTACAAAAACTACAATGGTTTAATTTTTGAGGGAAAAGATTCAACCAAAGGTGGAACTTTAAGACTTGGAATAGGTTATTTTATAGAAACATTTGATGGAAATAACCACCAGAGTGATGAAAAGGATAAGAAATTTTATATATCAATTGGTCTTGGTTCATGACAAAAACAAAAATATTATTAGCAAAAAATAGTTTAATTGTTATTTTTATAATTTTATTGTTATCAGGTTGCGGGACATCAAACACAATTGAAAAAGAGTCAGATAAGTCTGTCGCAGAGAGAGAATCTGAAAACCAAAACATCAACAAACTCTTTGAAAAGCATAAAAAAGCTTGTGATGAGGGGAGCAATTTAGATTGTTCAAACTTAGGCTATATGTATGAACATGGCAAAGGAGTCGATGAAAATCCTGCCAAAGCCTTTTATTTTTATCAAAAAGCATGCGACAAAAATTATATTGTAGCCTGTGGAAACCTAGCATATATGTATGAAAATGGAAATGGAGTGCAAGAAAATTTAACAAAAGCAAAACAACTTTATCAAAAAGCCTGTGATGGAAATAATCTCAGATCTTGTAGTAATTTGGCATATATCTACGAAAACAGTGACAAGCAAAATAAAAAAAATATCGCAAAAGCATTTGCTTTATATAAAAAATCCTGTGATGGAAATCATTTTAGAGGCTGTGTTAATTTGGGTGTTTTGTATACAACACAAAATAAATCAGATAAAAATATGAAAAAAATTATATCACTTTTTAAGAAAGGTTGCGAAGGAGGAGAGTCCCAAGGCTGTGTTAATTTGGCTATTGTGCAACAACAAGATGAAAATGAAGCAGTTGAATTATATAAAAAAGCATGTAGCAGAGGTCACAATAAAGCTTGTAAAAAATTAGACCTTAAAACTCTTGAAAAAATATATAAAATACGTTGTGATAACAAGGAGGCAAAAGCATGTTTTGATTTAGGAACCATCTACACCAAAGGCATAAAAAGTTCAAAACAAATTCCGCTAAAAACCCTTGTGCTTTTCAAAAAATCTTGTGATTTGGGTTATGGTTGGGCTTGTGCTAATTTAGGCGATTTATACCTTCACGGTTATGCTGTAAAAAAAGATGTGGTAGAGGCTGTATTTTTATATAGAAGGGCATGTAAATTAGGGCATACTTCTCGCTGCAACAAAGATAGATGATAACCACTTATAACAAAACACATTATACAGTGGTTGTAATAAAATTGTTTTTATAATTTCTTGTCATCGGGTTATAGGATTAAAAGGTAGTTTAACCAGATATGACGGAGGGTTGGATCGCAAAAAATGGTTGTTAGATTTAGAGGCAAAAAATAAATAATTTTGTTGGTAAAATGTTAATATATCTAACTTTATCTAATCGGATTATAAAATGAATTATAAATTTTCATATGATAGAGAGCCTACGGATGAAGAATTAGATCAAATAATGTCCGAGGCAACAGAAAAGGCTAATAAAAAAAATGATAGAGCCTTTAAGGCATATATGGGTGAAATATCAGATGCAATCAATAAAATAAGATGCCAGCGACAACAAAACCAAGATTAAATAGAAGTTTTTTGATAAGTTGTAAAAACCAAACAACATAAAAAATGATTATTAAAAAACAAATTCCTTTGTTGGATGGTATATTAGAAAAATACCAAGGTATTATTGGCGATGAGTATTTAGGGTATAAAAATCATGTGTATCGGATGGTGCATTTTTGCCAGACTCTTAAAAAGTGCAACGAGGATGAAAGCAAAAAAATAATTATCGCAGGAGCTTTTCATGATATTGGGATTTGGACGGACAATACTTTTGATTACCTTTCCCCATCAATATCGCAAGCCATGAAGTATTTAAAAAAAAATAATCTTGAGTATTGGTCGGATGAGATAAGGTTGATGATTAGCGAACACCATAAAATCAGCGAATATAACAACAAAAAATATGCACTTGTTGAGATATTTCGCCAAGGTGATTTAATAGATTTTTCTTATGGTTTTTTTAAATTTGGCATACCAAAATCTTATATAAAAAGTGTTAAAGCCACTTTCAACAATGCAGGTTTTCATAAAAATATTGGCAAAAGGGCTGTTAAATGGTTCATAAAAAATCCATTAAAACCTGCCCCAATGATGAAATTATAATGTATAGTTTTTTACCATATAACCCTAACAATGCCTACGAGATAAAAAAACTTTTTATCAAAGTTTTTACCGACTCAGAGGGAGCAGATGAGGGTTTGTTAATCGGCGATTTGGTTGGAGAGTTGATGACAACAACCGAGGACAAAGATATGTTTGGTTTTGTTGCCACAGATAATGATAAAATTATCGGCAGTGTGTTTTTTACACGATTAAAATTTGAAAATAACAACAATGTTTTTATTTTATCGCCTATGGCAATTATGACAGATTATCAAGGGAAAGGCATCGGGCAAAAACTTATAAATTTTGGCATTAAAACATTAAAAGAAAATAACATAAAATGGCTTTTTACTTACGGTGATATTAAGTTTTATTCAAAGATAGGCTTCAAATTGATTAACGATAAACAAGCCTTGCCTCCTTTTAAATTAACCTATCCAGAAGGCTGGTTAGCTCAATCTTTGATAGGTGATGATATAACAAAAATTACAGGTAAATCATCTTGTGTAAAAGCATTAAACAAAGTTGTATATTGGTAGAGTTTTTAAATTTTTTAAAGGCAATTAAAAATGAATAAAGTAAATCTAAAAGATAAATTTTCTATGTTTGATGGGTTATGGGAGCCTAAAATAGTTGGTGAATTAAATAATCAATATGTAAAAATAGCCAAATTAAAAGGCGAGTTTGTTTGGCACCAACACCAAGCGGAAGATGAATTTTTTATGGTGATAAAAGGGCATCTTACGATCAAATTACGAGATGAAAATATTGAATTAGACGAGGGAGAGTTTTATATTATTCCTCGTGGCATAGAGCATAAACCGGCTGCCGAAAATGAAGTGCAAGTATTGATGTTTGAACCACAAAGCACGGTTAATACCGGCGAGACGGAATCAGACAAAACAATTGATAATCCTCAAAAAATATAACAATAATAAAACTATTGGTTATCAAAAATGTAGGGGCGGATTCCATATCCGCCCATAACAATTAAAAACAAAAAATAAAATGGAATCAGAGCAATATATAATAACAACAGATATCGGTATTTATAAAATGGAATTTATGGCAATTGATGAAATTGTTTTGCCATCATACACAGGCTCCGCATGGCGAGGTTTGTTTGGCAGAGGTTTGAAAAAAACTCTTTGTCCGGTCGCCCATACAAAATGCTCCTCGTGTCTTTTAAAAACAACTTGCAGTTATATTTTTTTGTTTGAAAACAATCTCCAAAATAACTTTAAAAAATACTCATCTAATCCGTATATTTTGAATGCAGCAGTTAAAGATAAAACAAAAATAATCAAAAAAAACGAAGTTTTTAATCTAAATTTTAATCTTTTTGGCAAAGCAAATATATTTATTCCAGCCATAATTAATGCTTTTTTGATCGCAGGCAAAGCAGGCTTTAAACAACAAAAATTCACCCCCATAAATTTATCTAACCTCAATCAAGAGCAAACAACAAAAACAATAATCTGGCAACAACACCAAAATTTGCAAAAATTTAAAATCCCAAAAATCATTATCCCAAAAATAAAATCAAAAAATATAAAAATTATCTTTTTAACCCCACAAAGATACAAACACCATAATCATCTTGTTGATATTGATAGTTTTGATTTTAATAACTGGTTTTTATCGGCACTAAATCGCATCAATAGTATCAATACAATTTTTTCATCAAACCCTGAATTGATTGATCTAAACACCATAAAAAATAAGATAAAAAATATCAAACCCATCAGTTTAAAAATAAAAAAACAAAATATAATTCGTTATTCATCACGCCAAAAAACAACCATGAATCTTGACGGCATAGTAGGAGAGATGATTTTAAAATCAGCGGATATTCAACAAATATGGCAATATCTATACCTATCTCAATTTATCAACATCGGCAAAAGCACAACCATGGGTTTAGGGCGATTTTGTATGATTGAAATTTAAAAATGGCGGGGAGGGGGGAAGGCATTAAAAAAAAGAATCTCGTCATTGCGAGGCGGACGGAAAAGTGATGTAATATCAAGCACTTAAACCGCCGTGGCAATCTCGCTGTGTATGCACTAAATTTGTGATAAAACAAGACTAAAAGCAGAGTGTGCGGATAATAACACGAGATAACCACGGCGGATTATTTTTTGTGTCTTGCATCGCTTTATCCGTCCGCCTCGTTATGACGGATTGTTGTGTTTTTTTGTTCTGTGGGTAAGTTATTTCACAGTCTCGCCAGAGAGGTAGCACGAAGTGACGAGATGGCTTATAGGCAAAACGAATAAAACTTAATTTATTAACATAATCCACCAAACAAAAAAACCTTGACTTTTAAAATCATAAAATTGTATAATAGACACCAGTTTTTGACCCAAAAAGGTAGTCAGATTTTCGCCCAAGCAGTTTTCCGTTAACGGGGGTCTGCAAGTAGTTGTTTTTAAAAGCGAAAATTAGGCGGTAGAGTCAGAGACCGAGACCCGACATAAAGGGGATTAAGACAAATTGGAAATCCTTATTGGTAATCTTCTCTAATAATGGTCAGAGACCGAGACCCGACATAAAGGGGATTAAGACAAATAGATGGCTTTACATCATCTACAACAGACTTAGGTCAGAGACCGAGACCCGACATAGGGCGTCTTGTAATCAACACAGGCAGTCATTAAATCAGCATCTTTGCACCATTGGCAAATTTTGTAAAAAACAACATAACAAGTTATGTTTATTTTTTAAAAATTCACCACTGGCACAAATATACTAATTTTCTAACTACCTCTGTCAATTACAAAACACCGAGGGGATTAAGACGCGTCAATCAAACGGTCAGCTGTTGCCAGCTTAGTCAGAGACATAGACCCGATATAAAGGGGATTAAGACTGAGCATCAACTTCTTTCTGCTTCTCAGCTTCAAGTGTCAGAGACCGAGACCCGACATAAAGGGGACATAAATAATTGAAAATGGATAATTAAAAATTGATAATTGTGTATGACGAAATTATGGGATAAAATAAAACATAAGGTTATGCAAAATTCTCAATTATCAACTCTCCATTATCAATTATTGGAA
>QNFE01000071.1 GCA_003645455.1 Gammaproteobacteria bacterium
TAAAAAATTTATAAATAATAACGATCTGCCAGTTATTAATAATAAAATAATCATATAAAAACTCATAAGAAAGATTTATAAAATCCAAAATTACAAAAGAATATCATTTAACCAAAGCAATATGTTAAATTTTAAAGAAAAAATAGAAATATTCACTTCATACTTGAACCAAGAAGAGCTGTCTTATGCGGATAGTTTTAATGCTCATATTGATATTTGTGGCATCAACAATGATTATGATTTTTTAAAAAAAATAGATTCAAAAGAAGAAATTATATTTTGGATTGAAAAATTAAAAAGCAGAATAGTAATGAAAGAAGATGAGGCTGTTTTAGAAGATATTATAGACGATTATGTTTTATGTGGATAATTAAAAACACATTAAATCAATGGAATGCCAGCGGTAGAGACAGACACCCAAATGAAGTATATATTCCAATTCCAGCAATCATTCACAAAAATTATCCAGGTTTTTTTCCAGACAGAGATACTGCATTTTCTCTTAAACTACCAAACGACAAAGAAATGAAAACAAAAGTTTGTCAAGATAACAGCAAAGCCCTTATGTCTTATTCAAATAAAGAATTAGGCAAGTGGATTTTAAGAGATGTTTTAAATTTAAAAGAAACAGAATTATTGACTTATGAAAGATTACAAATTTTAGGAATTGATTCTGTTAGAATTGATAAAATAAACAACTTACAATTTGAAATAAATTTTTCAAAAATTGGAAGCTATGAGAGTTTTTTAAACCTTACGAAATGATTTTATGAAATTTATTGATTTATTTGCAGGAATTGGAGGATTTCATATTGCGATGCAAAATGTTGGTGGGACTTGTGTGTTTGCATCTGAATGGGATAAAAATGCAAGAAAAACATATGATTTTAATCACAGAAAAACATCTCCTGGACTTTTCAAAAGTGAAAATTTTGTAGGAGATATAACTCTTATAAAACCTCAAAAGATTCCTGATTTTGATATTTTGTGTGCGGGTTTTCCTTGTCAGCCTTTTTCACAAGCAGGATTTAAAAAAGGTTTTGATGAGGCAAGAGGAACTTTGTTTTTTGATATTGTAAAAATTATCAAAGAAAAACAACCACAAGCTTTTTTCTTAGAAAATGTTAGAGGTTTATTAAAACATGATAATGGTAAAACTTTTGCAACGATAAAAAAAATTCTTGAAAAAGAGTTAGAATATTCTTTTTATTATAAAATTATAAAAGCCTCTGATTTTGGGTTGCCTCAACATCGACCAAGATTATTTATGGTAGGCTTTAAGGATAAAAATATAAAATTTGAATTTCCAGAATCCAAGGAATTAAAAATGACTATGTCAGATATTTGGAATGGAAATTGTCCTAAAAAAATCGGATATACTTTGAGGGTTGGAGGAAGAGGATCAAAAATTGATGATAGAAGAAATTGGGATTCCTATCTTGTTAATGGAGAAATTAAAAGATTAGGAGTTGAAGAGGGCAAAAAAATGCAAGGCTTGCCAGATAATTTTTTATTTCCAGTCTCACAAACACAAGCTATGAAGCAACTGGGTAATTCTGTCGCAATTCCTGCCGTGCAAACTGTGGCAAAGCAAATAATTTACCACTTAAATAAAAATAATTATGAAAGCTAATAAAGGCGAGTGGAGCGAATTTTATGTTTTTCTTAAAATCCTTGAAGATAAAAAGTTATTCGCCGCCGATAAAAACCTTGAAATCATTGACAATAAATTTTTTATTTTTAAAGAGATTATAAGAAATGAAACAAACCGGGAGACGAAAATTTTTGATTTAAGAGAATCAGGAATATACATTTTAGATTCAAAAAGAAATATTTTAAAACAATTAAAAGATAACGAAATAAAAGGAAAGAGTTTAAAAATATTTGAAAAAATCAAAAATGCAAAAACAACAACTTTTGATTTACCAGAAGCAGAGACTTTAATGCAAGAGCTTTTATGCACTCAAATTAAAGCTGATAATTCCAAAAAATCAGATATTGATGGAGTTATTTGCGACCGAGTTTCTAACAAAAAAGAATCACTTGGTTTTTCCATAAAATCAATGGTCGGTAGTGCATCGACTTTATTAAATGCAGGAAAAACAACTAATTTTATTTATGAAATTACAAATCTTGATGTTAATAGGATTGATGAAATCAATTCAATTGATGGCAGATCAAAAATCCAAGATAGATTAAAAAGTATTTTAGAAAACGGAGGGGTTTTAAATTTTGATAAAACATCAAAAAAAGAGTTTGAATCAAATTTAAGAAAAATTGATACAGTTTTTCCTATTTTTATAGCACAAATGCTCCAAGATTTTTTTACAGGAGCCGCTAATAAAATTACCGATTTAGTGGAATTATTAGAAAATAACGAATATTTGAAAAAAACTTTTAAACTTTTAAAGTCTGATTACGAATATAAAATAAAAAACTTTTTAGTATCTGTTGCATTGGGAATGGTGCCTGGCAAAATTTGGGACGGATTTACCAAAGCACATGGAGGTTATATTGTTGTCAAAAATAATGGAGATGTCCTTTGTTATCATTTATACGATAGAGATGAGTTTTTATCATATTTATACGAAAATACAAAATTTGAAAGTGCCAGTAGTAGCAGACACGATTATGGAAAAATATATCAGAAAAACAAAAAAATGTATTTTAATCTAAATTTGCAGATTAGATTTTTAAAATGATTAGAGACCTTTGCATAATTCAAGTGCTGTTTAGAGAATACAGAAAATAGTGCATTTTTATAGCAAAAATGAGGAATATGGTAATTCCCTTTGATGAATTTTTGCTATGAAAAGGTGCATTTTGTGTGTTTTATAAATTGTGCTTGAATTATGCAAAGGTCTCGATTGAATTATACGAGGTTTTATTATGCCATACAACGAACAACTAATCGCTTATAAAACGATTCTTATTAAAGAGGTTTTAAGATTTTCACGAATTTGGGTGCAGACAATTTTGCCACCTGTGATTACGACCGTTTTATATTTGCTTATTTTTGGCAATTTAATCGGCAGTAAAATCGGTATGATGGACGGACATTCTTATATAGATTTTATAATTCCAGGTTTGATTTTGATGACGGTTATAACCAACTCTTATGCTAATGCCGTCTCATCTTTTTATAGTGCCAAATTTCAACGGCATATTGAGGAATTATTAGTCTCGCCTATGCCGAACTATATAATTTTATTAGGTTTTATTTCAGGGGCAGTTGCCCGTGGGATGATTGTAGCTGTGGCTGTGACTATAACCTGTGCTTTTTTTACCGATATGCAGTTTGAACACTTTTTTATTATCCTATTTAGTTGTTTTTTTACCTCTGCTTTGTTTGCCACCGCAGGGGTTATCAATGCTATTTATGCTAAAACTTTTGATGATATATCTATTATTCCTGTTTTTGTTTTAACTCCGCTTACCTATCTTGGTGGAATTTTTTACTCTATTAAAATGTTGCCTGATTTTTGGCAACAAATTAGTGTTTTCAACCCCGTTTTACATATGATAAATCTTTTTAGGTATGGTTTTTTGGGTGTCTCTGATACCAATATTCTATATGCTTTTTTGTTTGTTGTCTTGGTTTTAATCATTTTGTTATCATGGGCTATGATTTTATTAAACAAAGGAATCCGTATCAAAACATAAGATTGTCAAACAACAAAACAATAATGAGAATACTATTCATCCTATTTTTTTTTATACTGCTCACAGGCACCGCCCACTCTGATAGTCTGTTATGTCCTGCACCCCAAAATAATTATGATAAATTAGAATTTATCAAAACCGATAACATTGAACTTGATGCTGATTATATGGAAAAAATTGGCAATAATTTTATACTAAACGGTAATACCCGAATGACATCACCTGACAGAAATTTATACTCTGATAGGATGACTATAAAACATGACAAAACAAATCCTATGTATAAATTAGACGGCAATGTTAAAATTTTAAGCCCATCTTTTTTGTTTGCAACTGATAATGCTACTTTTAACCCTAAGACTAATAATGCTAATTTAACCGAAGCTCGCTTTCAACTAAGACAAAATAATCTCCGAGGCTCAACAGGCTCGATTACCAAAAAAAGCCCATATATTACAATTTTAAAAGATGCCAGCATTACAAGCTGTCCGCCTGCACAAGAGAGTTGGCGAATCTTAGGCTCAACGATAAAAATAGACACAGAATCCCAAGAAGGCTCGGTGACTCATTTTAGATTATTAGCAGGTGATATTCCTATTTTTTATCTGCCATATTTTCGTTTTCCACTCACGGACGATCGCAAAACTGGTTTTTTATATCCCTCCTTCGCATATGATGATAGAGCAGGTTTTATAACCAACATTCCTTATTATTTTAATATTTTGCCGAATTTGGACGATACTTTGACGGCTCGCAATTATGCCAAACGAGGGCTGATGGCACAAAATGAACTGCGATTTTTAATGCCGTTTGGCAGATGGCAACTTGATAATGAATTTTTAGAAAATGATAAATTAACCGACACTACTCGCAAATTTTCTCACTTTGCTCAACATATTCAATTTACCGATAATATTTGGTTAGAAACAGATACCTCAACAGCATCTGATAAAAATTATTTTAGCGATTTTGGCAATACTTTGGCACTTAGCCAATTAACTCACTTAGAACAAAGAACAGATTTGAATCTCAAAGTAGGTGATATTTTTGCTCGTGTTCGTGCGCTTGACTATCAAACCCTGGATGAAAGCATAGCTCTTGAAAATCGCCCCTATAAATTATTACCAGAGTTTTTATTTTCATATGATGATAACAAAATAGCAAAATTATATGCCACTCATACGAGTTTTTTTAAAAGTGATAAAGCGGATGCCAAAAGAGCTATTATCAAGCCTAAAATTTTTTATAATTATCAACTCCCGGGCTTTTTTGTAAAACCTGCGGTAAAAGTGCATATGGCAAGTTATGCTGAAAACTTTGATGATAACAATACCGCTCAGACTAATGAATCACTTAATGTTCCAACTACAAGTTTAGATACAGGTTTAATATTTGATAATTATTTAGATAACAAAACAACATTATTGACCTTAGAGCCTCGTTTATTTTTGGTAAATACTCCATATGTTCGCCAAGAGCATATCAATATTTATGATACCAGTGTTAATGAAATGTCAATCGCCCAACTTTTTCGCACTAATCGTTATTCAGGTTATGACAGGGTGCAAGATACCAGACAAATGACAGCGGCACTCACTCACAAAAATATAGATATAAGTAGCGGCAAAGAAATATATAGCACAACAGTAGGTCAGATTTTTTATGGTAAAGATCGAGAGGTAACCTTGCCAAATGAGGGAGAATTACAACAGGATAAATCAGATTTATTGTGGGCTGCAGATATAAACTATCCTAATAATTTCACTCATAGATTATACAATCAATACAATCAAGATAACAAAATAAACACAAAACAATCTTATGATATTCAATATAAACCATCATCAAGGCTTATTTTAAATGCAGGATATGCCGAAGAATATGAGGTAGATGAACAAATAAATCTATCTGCCTCGGTGCCAATAGGATACAGATGGAGCCTGTTCGGCAGATATAACAAATCTCTTGACAAAGAAAAAGAGTTAATGTCAATGGCAGGTTTTGAATATAATAGTTGTTGTTATAAATTACAAACAATGTTTACTCGCCATATAAATATCAACACAGATGAGAGTGATTATAAATTTTATGTGCAATGGACTCTAAAAGGGGTCTCAAATATCGGACAAAATACCCACAAAATTTTATCAGATAATATAATAGGTTATTAAAATTTTACATACAATATGACAACAGAAAATAATAATTCATCAAAATGTGAACAAGCAGAACCTTTTGCGTTGCAAGTATTAGGCGACAGTATGCAACCTGAATTTATGGATAAACAAATTATTATTATTGACCCCACCGGAGTTGCCCGCCATAAATCATATGTTTTAGCTTTTTATGATGATGAATATATTTTTCGGCAATTATTGATAAAAGATAAAAAATATTTTTTATCCGCTTTGAATCCTAACTACCATATAAAAGAAATTAAATCTTTGGATAGTATAAAAGGTATAATAACCCAAAAAGCAGGGGCAAGACGCAAGGAACACAAAAGATATGATTAAAAATAATGATGATGAAAAAGTTATAATATATACTGATGGTGGTTGTCGTGGTAATCCGGGTCCAGGTGGCTGGGGAGCCGTATTAGAATATCAAAAAACCAAAAAAACAATCAAGGGTTATATGGAGATGACAACGAATAACAAAATGGAGCTAACCGCTGCCATTGAGGCTTTGAAAATTTTAAAAAGACCTTGCAAGATTGATTTGTGGACTGATTCTACCTATGTCAAAGACGGCATTACAATTTGGATTAACAACTGGATTAAAAAAAACTGGCCGAAAAAAATAAAAAACCAAGAGTTATGGAAAGAATTACACGAACAAAACGGACGACATGATATAAAATGGCACTGGGTAAAAGGTCACTCTTTAAATCCTGGCAATGAATTAGCGGACGCTTTGGCAAACCAGGCAATGGATGAGGCAAAAAACATATGATAAGAGAAATTATTTTAGATACAGAAACAACTGGGTTAAATCCTGCGGACGGCCATAGAATAGTAGAAATCGGAGCGGTTGAAATTATTGATCGGCAAATAACCGGCAACACCTATCAGCAATATATTAACCCGCAAAGAGAAATACCCATAGAGGCAATAAATATACACGGCATAACTGACAAGAGGGTAAAAAATGAACCAATTTTTGATCAAATTGTGGATGAATTTAATAATTTTATCAGAGACTCAACGGTTATAATCCACAATGCTCCTTTTGATGTGGGTTTTATTAACAACGAATATAAACTGTGTCAGCACAACATTCAAGACATAAAAGAAATTTGTAAAATTAAAGACAGTTTGGTGATGGCAAAACGAAAACACAAAGGCGGCGGCCATAGTTTAGATGCTTTGTGTAAAAAATATAGTATTGAAAACTCACACCGAACATATCACGGTGCTTTGTTGGACTCGACCATTTTAGCCGAAGTATATTTAAAACTATCAGGCGGACAGGCAACAATAAAAATGGAACAGGAGCAAATACAAAATAACATCCAAGATACAACATTTAATGCCAACTCATCCCCTGTAACTCTTAAAGTAATCCGGGCAACCGCAGATGAGATGACACAGCACCAAGAGATAATTTCATCGTTCCAAGGTAGATAAAAGAATATAAAATAAAAATATATTTTCCATTATTTGCCCCCGCTTAATATTTGAATCTAACTGTCGCACTATCGGCCGGCTGGGATGATTTGTCATGTGTAAACCACTTGCTATGTTTTGCCAAATATGCTTTTTGCTCTTTATAAGATAAATCTTTGGTTTCTTCATAGATTCTATTTCTAACCGCTCTTATAAATTCAACTGCTTTAAATTCCATAATTTAATACCTCCGTTGGTGTTCTAATTTCAATCATTGGATAGCCTAATTTTAAATTAACAGCATTATAACCATTAATTCTATCCAAATTTACAATATGTTTAAAGTTCCAACTAACCAACACATTTGCTCTATTTATCGTTGCAGTAGCAATATGTCTAGCATCAACAATAGAATGTTGTGGGATAACTTTTTCTATCACATAACTATTTGCAAGATTATCAGCTTCATCAGAAAATACCAATTCTTCAACATACCTTTTTGGCACTTGTTTCAAAATATTATTTACAGATTGCGGTGCATTTTCTAATTCTGTTGTTACCAATTTAGAGATAAGCAAAATGCTCCTGCCTGCAATAAATTCTGCAAATATTTTGTTTGAACCTTTTTCAAATTCAACATCCAAACAACCACCAATGACTGATGTATCTGTATAAATTCTTTTTTTCATATTATATATTACTTAGATTCACATCATAAGTGCAACACTTGACCTAAAAAATATCTATGCCAGTTTTTTTGGCAAAGACCTCAAATGGGCTATTATAACATAAACATTTTCTCGGTCTTGAATTTATTA
>QNFE01000072.1 GCA_003645455.1 Gammaproteobacteria bacterium
CACAGGTTAACTGGATATATTGTTTCATATAATCACTCCTTAATTTTGATAGGTTAAAAAGTGATTTATTATATCCTTTTAACCTATTGGAGTGTTGCACTTATGATGGGGATCCGCCTTACAATTAGAACCGAACATGGGGCATGGTGGTTCAGCTTTGCTTTTTGGTGTAACTCTTGCTTATATTATGGGGGGCAGTCTATCATTTATTTTTGCTTTTTTAGCTGCCTCCACTATTTATGTTTATGGCGATAAACTACCAAAAACTATTATCTATAAAATGAGATGGGCTATAATAATATTATTATTAGATTTAAGTCCAGTATTTTATATTGCATTTTTAAATACAATAAAATGAAAAACTACGGCAATACCAACAAAAAAACAAATTGTAGTCACTGTCGTGGTATTATAATCTTGACATTAGAGCAATTAAATATTACAATGGCAGTTTTTTGATTACAAAATTCATATTATGAACACTATTACAATTGAAAAATCTCAATTAAAAGACATTGTTCGTGAAGCAGTGAGTGAGGCATTTTTTTTAGACATATCAGAAGTTGATGATAACTCATTATCGCAAGAAACCTTAGATATTTGCCAAAAAGCAGATGAACAAGAATTTAACGATGGTAGCGCCTCGTCTTTTAATGAAGTATATAAAAGATGTATGAAATAAAATTTTCCAAACATGCAGAGGCTTTTTTATCCAAATTAAAAAGTAGAGAATTAAAGCAAAGACTGCTTATAAAAATAAAATTATTATCTATCAACCCCTATATAGAGCAATCCAAAAAATTATCAAACCACTTAAAAAGAAGAATTAGAGTTGGCAAGTATAGGGTCATTTATGCTGTCGATGATGATTTAATAAAAATCTATAAAATTGGTAAACGAGGTGAGATTTATAAAAATTTGTAATAAAAAATATGATACATTAGGCAGAATAATAATAATAGACGAACCAGAGGGAAAATCTCAATGGGTTTATGATAATAATCCATCTGGGGTTGGCAAAATATCCTCTATAACAGACAACAATGGTTTTAATAAACAACAAAGTTATGATAATCTTGGCAGGCTTATAAGTAGCACAACTGCGATAAACTCAATTAATTATACCAGCACCTATCAATATGACAACAACTCTCGTTTGATAAAGGAAACTCTACCTAATGGTTTTGTTGTTGAAAATGTTTATAATGAACACGGCTTTTTAAAAGCTATTACATCACCCAAAGAACAAATAACAGATTATAACTGGCAACACTAACATTTCTTTTTGACAAGGGAGCATCATGCCCCCTTGTTGGTTCTTGTATAAGGTTGAATGTAGGTATTTAACTGCCGAGTTAATATTCAAAAACTATATTTCAAACTGGCAAAAATTCGATCGTTATCTTCAATCATGACAAAATTTGGTTTATCGCCGCCGTGATAATTGATAAAACCAAAAGTTGTGATGAAGCTATCATTTATATCATAATCTAACCAGCTGCGGACAAAACCACCATCGGAGCCATCACTACCGTAGCCACTTGCTAAAATGCTAAAATCTAAGGTTTGGTTAAAATAACTTTGGCTGAATCTTATTGCCGTTTGCAGTTCGTCCTCTTGGGTCCATCTATCTGCCATTGAGTCTAATTTTTCATCATAATTATTTATATGGCGGTTAGCGATTTCAATAGATAAACTGCCATCTGAGATGCCATTATACTCCAAACCTATCAATACATCGGCTCGGCTCTTGCCCTCTTCTGTATTATTATATTTTATGTTATCAAAAACTGCCAACTCTGTTTTTAATAAAAATGAACCCAAAACTTTGTTATAAGCTGTGCCTATCATATTTGTTTTGTCATATTCCAAAATGCCTTTTTTGATATAGGATTTATCCATATAAAAATTAGCATAATAAAAAGATATATCATATCCTGTGAAATTGCCAGCGAGGCTTGATGCAAAGCCGCTATTTTTTATATTGTTATCTGGCTCGTTTGCCTCGGTATTTTTTGCAGGCATAAAGTCCGAGCCATATTGTGGATTTTTGCTAAATCTGTTTTCATGTAATATGATGCCACTTAAAGCCCATTTATCAAAAAAATAATCTAATTTACTCATCGTCCTGCCTAACCTTAAATCTTCAATATCCACCACTCCAGGAATACGATTATCAAGCGGATTTAAAATATCAGCGATGCGAATATTATCAGATTTACCCCAAACGACAATTTGACGCCCTATTTTAAAATCAGTTTTGCTATTAAAACTGCCTTGCAAATATAACTCGTTTATGTCCGTGTCTCTATCATAATCTAATGGTGTAATTTTATACTCTTCGTCTTTAATATCATAAATAAAATCTTGATAAACTTTAAGGTTAGATTTTATTTTAAAACCATTATCAAATTTATAATCTAAATTCAAATTTGTTGATAATTTTAATGAAGACCAATCTCTGAAATCATTTTGCTTGTCATTGATGGGTTTTTCGTGTGAAAAATTATAACTTGTCAACAAAGTCAATGAGCCGTCAAAATTAAAAGCACTCTTGCTCTTGGCAGATTTTTTATCAGTTGTGCTTGTTATTTCATTATCATCAAACCCATCATCATCTTCATCAAAACCATCATCAGCGAATAGATTAAAATTAACTACCAACAAAACAAACAACAGGATTTTTTTCATAAGCCTTTTTCTAATGTGCGAACACTAAAAAAATCTTCTTTTAAATCTTGATTCATTTTAATATCAGATTGTTGTAAAATAGTTTTATGTAAAACTCGTGTGCCTTGTTTGGTGGTCATTGTTATTATGGTTGAGACATCAACTCCATCAATTTTCTCAATTTTTTTTACATCCATATATTTTACTCTATCGGCTTTTTTCATAAAATACTTAGCTCGCACAACCATAAATCTATCTTGATCTATATATGCTATTGATTTGGTATAACCAGTTTCATCAATTGTTTTCTGAGCTTTGGGGGTTGCCTCGATTTGCCAAACCTTTACCTCACCTGTTTTTCTTTTAATGACACTTTCTTTGAGTATCTTAAAAGTATAATCGTCAAGCACAGGTTTTGTCATATCAGAATATGAAAAATCAGAACCCATAAAAGAACTATCTTTATCGGAGGCAGGGATTCTTTTGGTTTTTTTCAAAGCCGGCAAATATAACCATTGATCGTCATCTTTTTTGTCATCATCATAATCATAGGTCAAAAACCCGGTATTTTTAACATCCGCAGGTGATAAAAAAAAGTTGAGTTTTAACTCATCATCACCTTTGTCTTTTGAGTAGGTTTTCATGTTCCGCACTCGTTTTTTATCATTTTTATCAATCAGCACCATTTGCATATTAGCGACAATATTATCCCCATCATCACGAGCTTGCACCTTATCCATTATATCACGAGCCGTTTGCGCTTGCGCTAATCCACTTATCAATAAACCAACTAATACTCCATACTTTAATACTTTCATTTTGGACTCCTAAATTAAAAAAAATTAACTTTGTTTTTATACGAACAACATTGTTCGTATTTACTGCTACTTCGGTTATTATTCTATGTTTACAATCTACGGTTTACTTTTTTACTCCTTCAATTCTTATTTTGTTTATTATTTTGTTTAATGTTTCCATAAAATTGCTTATCTCTGTTTCAGATTTTTTTGTAATTACCCATTTCAAATTTTTTCCACCTACTTCAAAGTTTTTTTGTGACACCAGTTCGGCTCTGTAATCGGAAATTATTTTTTCAGAATTATTTACTTTTTTTGTTATCTCTTCAAATCCTGTATAAATACTCTGCTTAAATACGGAATTAGGTGGGTATCCAAAACAAAGCCCAACAAAACCATTTTCAAATGGTAAGTTTAGTGAAAAACCCATAGAGCCCCATCTCAACATTAAATTTTCTTTATTTGCAAATTCAAAAAGTCTATTAAAAACAAATTTTCCGTTATCATTTAGAGTTTCTACAAACTTGTCTTTTGTTGTTTTGGGTAGTTGTGTTTCGGACTTTACTTTTTGTCTGATAAATTCTTCATCTCCAACAACAAAATCACTTGAAATCATTTTTATGTTAGAATTGTTAACAAAATATTTGAACTCTACACAATAAACATCAATACCTTTTTTTCTTAGATACAATGAAGTCTGTTTGATTTCTTTGGAAATGTCCTGAGCGACTATTACTAATTTTGAATTTTTATTCCACGAAACATTTTGACTTTTCTCATTTTGATAATATTGTTTGTGATATTGTTCCAACCCAACCTCTTCTCCTGAATAATTTTGAAAAATCTCATTTAGTTGTTCGTAATCTAAATTGTCTATAAATGAAGCATATTCAATCAACTGTGCGAGCGTTTCTCTTGGCGTTTTGTCTCTTTTTAGTTCAATCACAACTGAATTTCCAAGTTCATCAATACCAATCAGGTCAATAAAAGTATTCAAGTTGGTCGTGACCTGTCGTCCAATTATCAAAATTTTATTATTTTCAAAAAAATATTCAGGGTTGTTTTCAAGTAAAACCTCTAAATCTATTTCCTTGTTTTCTTTCTTAAATTCTCGCTCTTTAAATTTAACAAATTTCCCTTCTTTATTTATTGTAAATAATTTCATATTTTATTCTCTGTTTTGGTTGCCTTGCATCAGTTATTATGCGATATTTACCGCAACCTCTTTAAATTCACAATGCTTTTTAGGGATAGATAAATCATCTGCTAATAAGCCTTCTAAATGAAATTCAATTCCTTCTTTGATTAGTTTAAGTGCCTCTTCCTGAGTTTCGCCAACTGCGATGCAATCTGGTATATCTGGCACAAAAGCACCATAACTTGACTCTCCTTTTTCTAAAAGGACTGTATATTGCATAATTATTACCTTTATTTTTTATAAACATCCTTTCTGTGCCTTACTCTGTATACCGTTATAATTTCAACCATATTATTGACCTTGTATAAAATTCTATAATTTCCAATACGCAAACGATAAGAGTCATCTTTTCCTATTAATTTTTTAAATTTATTTTCAGGAAAAGGATTAAGAGTTAGCCTCTCAATGGCTTCTAACAAAATTCCATGTTTATCTTTTGAGATTTTCTTAAAGTCTTTTTTTACTGATCTTAATAGATTTATTTTATACATTGTCAATAATTGGCAATTATTTTTTTAAAATCTGATAGAGAAATTCTATCTTCGTTTTCTCTTTCATTCATAACAGTCAAATCATTATAATCTTCAATTAATTCCTCATACTCTAAAACAGGCAACACTACAAATGATGGTGTCCCAGTTGAATTTTTTAAATATTGAGGGTGCAATTTGTTTGTTTGTATAGTCATTCTATATCACTCCTATTTTTAACAATGACTTTCATTATAGCAGGGATTAGAAAAAAATCTGCTAATAATGCTATAACAATAGCGATTGCTGTTAAAAGACCAAAATTAAATATGTTGCCCATACTGGCAAACATAAACACCAAAAAACCCATTGATAAAACAATAGTGGTCACCACCATCGCGCGCCCTGTCGTAAGCAAAGTCATCTCTACCGCTTTGTTTATATCATTATATAACATTTCATATTTTCTAAAATTATGCATAAAATGCACGGTATCATCAACTGCCAAACCGATAGCAATAGCCCCGATTAACATCGTAAACATATCAAGAGGCATATCAAAAATAACCATAATTGTAGTCATCATTAAGATAGGGGCAATATTAGGAATCATTGAGATTAAACCAATTTTTATGTGTCCTACCAAAATTAACATCATAATTGTAATCAACGATAAAGCTATGATATAACTTATCGCACTGCTGTGAATGGAGGCGGTTATAACACGCGACAATAAGCTTGTAATCCCCGTCACTGTTATTTTGTAACTATCATCAAAATATTTATTGATAATAACATCAACATCTTTTAAAAAATCAACATATTCAACGGCATCAATTGTCGGTAATTTAATCGTGATGCGAGCTTTACTAAATTGACTATCAACAAAATCTTCCAAATCATCTGATCCTGAATTTTCAAACAATAATAACTCTTGAGCTATTAGGTTTTTATCAGTTGGAATAGTCCAAAATTCACTTTTGTTTTCATTCAAAGCTTTGTTGGTTTCTTTGATTATATCCACAATGCTTAAAGTTTTGCCGACAAAATATTTATCTGTTTTTATTTTTAACAAATCTTTTGATAAATTATCAATTTTATTCAACACAATAGGCTCATATAAACCGTTGGTTTTTTGAGTATCTATCACAATTTCCAAAGTAACCGAGCCTCTCATTTTTTTATCAATGGCTTCTGTTGCCATTCTTGCTGAATTATCAGATGGCAACCACTCAACAACATTATGAGAAAAACGAAGTTGCGAGGCGGTTATAATTGAGGCAAATATAATAATAGCGCTTATGACAATAATGGTTTTTGGGTGATGGGTTGAAGTATGGGCGATTTTTATCAATATTTTATCCATCATATTTTGGCTATTTTCTGTTTTATTTTTGACCCCATCTTTTGGTTTTAATGGGATAACAGACAATAAAGCCGGCAATAAAATCAAAGTAAAAATCAGACCGATCAAAACCCCAGATGAGGCAAAAACACCCAGATCATCAATAGGCGCTACCTCTGAGAATGAAAAAGACCAAAGCCCCGCCGCTGTTGTGATAGAGGTCATAATAATCGCAAAACCACTATGCCCCATAGCATACCGAAGAGAGCTTTTTTTGTCTTTATTTTTATTAAAATCTTTGAAAAATATGCTTAATATATGCACACTTGCTCCAATTGAAACTGCTAATAAAAACGAGGGTAAAATCTGGGTTATAACTGTTATTGGCGCTTTGAATATTGCCATCAATGATGCGGCTGTGATGATTGTCAAAGCAACTGTTATAAGAGGCAATATAACCCCTGATATTCGCCTGAATAATATCGCCAAAAAGACTGTTATAACCAACAAAACATATTTAATAAATTTTTGCATATCTTCCGCCATTGAAGATTTTATCTCAGATGATATCGCAACATTGCCTGAAATTAAAATATCAAAGTTTTTATCTTGATATCCGGTGGCTATTTGTTGGGCTTTTTTAACGATTTGTGTGCTTTCAAAATCTGTAATAAATTCTTTATCATTGATAGGTTTGATAGCATTATTTTCATCTGAAAAGCCATCATCATCAACATCATCATCTTTTATCAATGGTTTGCCGTGTTCGTCTAAACTTGTATAGGTTTGAGTATCAACTATAATCGTTGTGATAGTCCCTTTATCATCTAACAATAAATCTTTAAAAAATGGATTATTTACGGCAAGTTGTTTTTTTAATTGCAAAGCTTTTTCATCTTGAGGTATCGCCTCAAACAAATCATCAACAACCAACGAATCTGCTGTGCCATAAGTATTGCGAGCATTAATGAGCGAGTTTACCTCTGTTATATGTGGCAAATTATTTTCTAATTCTTGATGGAATTTATCTAACTTTTTTAAAAACTTTAAATCAAATATATTATCTGTTTGAATAGCAATAAGTAATTTTTCATCTCGTCCAAATTGATTTTTAAATTCATCATATTGCAATCTCAGTGGATCAGTTTCGTGCAAAAAACCCTCAGTTGATGTGTCCATTGCTATTTTTGGCAACTGCGAACCCAATGCCACCACAAATAACAACACTAAAAATATAGTTTTTTTACTATTTTCAAAAATTAAATCTGATAAAATTTCTAATTTTTGTTCTATTTTTGATTTCCAATTTTTCATAATTTTTCCTATTTAATGTTTTTTTGTTTTAAAAAATAATTCAATCAATCACTTGTTTCTTAGATTCACATCATAAGTGCAACACTTGACCTAAAAAATATCTATGCCAGTTTTTTTGGCAAAGACCTCAAATGGGCTATTATAACATAAACATTTTCTCGGTCTTGAATTTATTAA
>QNFE01000073.1 GCA_003645455.1 Gammaproteobacteria bacterium
ATCATAGGTGTGTTGGGTTAAAATGCCATTGCCGTATATCTGACCTGCAACACGATTTGAGGCATCAAGATTGGTAGCAGACCAAAGCATGATTTGTGAGTCATCTAAACCTGCTTTGAATTGATCTAAATTCTCTGATATTATGTCGGCTGCTCTTTGGTAGTTTTCTTTTTGTTCTTTTATTTGGCGCATTTTGGTGGTGTAAAAAGAGGCTATTTTATTATAATGCAAAGATTGGTTTTTAAAACTCTGGGCCCTTTGGTGATTTGCTCGGGCATAACTATCATAACGGGCAGCGGTTGACCTTTTGGAGTTGGCGGCTCGTTTGTGGCTGTTGGCATAACCTTCATAACGAGAGGAGTATTTGGTGAATAATCTGCCGATATGTAAATAACGAGGATAAGAGTATCTGCTAAAAAAACCTTTTAAATACCAGTTGTATCTATATCTATAGGTTCTTTTGCCACGTTTTACTTTTTTATAATGATAATATCTTGCCCAACCATTGCTGGCAACACTAATAAGACGCATATGGCGATCGCCAATAATGCGATAATATTTGTTAGATTGTGAGCGCCAATAAGATGCTGTTCTTAAATAAGAACGAGCATAAGAATCATTATTTTTAGCAAGTGCTCTCAGGCGATTGGCATAGTTTTGTTGTGAGTTGGCAACTCTTGTATAATGGTTATAAGCATTACGAGCCTTGCTTGCCATATGCATATATTTGAGTGCTTGATCTTCATGTTTGGTCGCCTCTTTGTCTAACTCTTGGGCTTTGTTCATATATGTTTGCATAACTTTTTCTAAACTTACCAGATCTGGTGTCCATACTTGTTTTTTTGGCATGCTGATGCTTTTTAGAAAACCTGCTTGGTTATAATTTTTGTTAATTTGAATGTTATTCGGATGAATGGTTTTTGTCGGACGTGAAAACTTGTCATATTCAAAAGACTGGCTGTATTCTTGTTCATCTATGGTTGTTATTATATTGG
This sequence comes from Gammaproteobacteria bacterium, assembly GCA_003645455.1. Classification (GTDB taxonomy): domain Bacteria; phylum Pseudomonadota; class Gammaproteobacteria; order QNFE01; family QNFE01; genus QNFE01. The sequence goes on from QNFE01000073.1 coordinate 996, forward strand.
CTGTTCTACCAAATTTATCATAGGATATAGTTTGTTGTTTGGCATCTGAGATGCTTTTGTGCAACTTGCCCTTGCCGTTTGGGGCTGTATCATATATAAAACTATTTGTTGAATTGCCAAACTGTTTTTTAACTAATCTGCCAATTTTATCATAACTGTTATGTGTAACCTGACCTTTGGCATCCTTTTGTGATGTAAGCTCACCAAAAGCATTATAAACATAAGACCAGTTGCCCATACTTTTATCACTCATAGCAATTTTATTGCCCATCTCATCATAACTTATGCTATTTGTTATCTGGCCATTGATGCTAACCTGAATTAGACTGCCCAGAGCATCATAGGAGTTGTTGATAGTGCCACCATCTGCCGTTACAACATGGGATGTTTTGCTCTGGATGTTGGTTGTGGTGGTAGTGCTGTTGCCATTTGGGTTAATCGTGGTAGCACTAAAACCGTTATAAGAATAACCAGTAATTTGTGATGCGTTATCAGAGAGGCGAATTTGTTTTGTTTTGCGTCCCAAATCATCATATTCAAATTTGAGCCAAGAGGTGTTGTCGCCTGCGAACATTCCTTGATAATAGGGCAAGGTAGCCTGTGATATGAGGGAGTTTTTGTTATAAAGTGTGTCTTGGAGGATAATTTTTTTATTATCAAAACCGATTTTTTTGGTGCGTGTTTTGTTTTTTAAACCATCATAATAGGCAGTTTGTGGTGGTTTGCCAGAGATTTGACTGATTATCTTATATTTGCTGGTGTTTATTTTGTCTATGCCAAGGTCATAGTCATCAGCAAAATCATAACTTATCGTAGTGGTTGTGCCATCTGGGTTATGGGTAGCAATCAGGCGACACAGACCGTCATATTTATGGTTAGCAACTAAGCTGTTTAAATCTGTTTTTTGGGTGGGTTTATGACAAAAATTATCATATTCATATTTTTGGATATAACCTAAACCATTGGTTATTTTGATGGGGAATAGACCATTGTTGCTATATTGAATGTAAGTTGTGCGGTTGTTGTGTTTGTCTGTTATTGTTGTTTGGGTTTTATTGCCAAAGTTGTCGTATTGATAGTTAGTGGTAAGTGATAAATCGCTATCTGGTTGAGCTGTTTGTTCTATCAAGGAACCTTGATAATTATAATCAAAAGTCATAACTCTGGTAATAGGTGGGCTGTTATTAGTTTGATGAGTAACAGTGGTTTCTGTGGGTTTGCTGATTATGTAATCTTGTTCATTGTGAAAATAATCGGTATTAGTAGTAGTTTGATAATAATCTGCTGTGGTGTTGTCAGTAATTCTTTCAATCACCTGTGCAGGGTCTCCAAATTTATTAAAATTGCTAAGAGAGGTTGTTTTTGTTTTTAATAATGAGCCATTTAAATCATAACTATTAGCCGTGGTTTGATGATTATAAATTGCATAGGATTTGTTGCTGTTCTCTTGTATTTGATACTGATAACTTGTCTCACTTATCAACTGCCCATTGACAAATGTTTGTAACTCTTCCAACTTGCCATTGAGTTTTTTGCTTTGATGATAATGACTGATGGTTTTTTGGTTGTTAAAATCAGTAGTTTTAATTATCTTAGAAAAAGCGCGGATGCCGTTTTTTTTGTGTAATCTTAAATCTTGATATTGATAATTTATAGAGTTGGTGGTGCCGGCGGCATTGTTAGTGGTGATTTTTTGTAAAACTCGCATTGAAGGGGTTAGGCTTTTGCCATCTGCACTTTGGTTATTTTCTGATGTATAAGTGTTGGAGTTGTGGAGGTTGCTATAAAAAAATTGAGTGTTATTAAAAGCAGTTGATACTGATTTTAATAAACCTGTGCCACCTTGACTATCTCCTGTGGCACAGCTTATGCCAGCTTGTGAGCGATAGCATATGTCAAGTTTGCTATCACCATTGATATCGGCAAATCTTACAGGTTGGGCACTTGCGGCAATATTACCAAAACCTGCAATATTAAGAACATCTAACTCTGGGTCAAAAACTGCATATCTTTGCATATTACCAAGGGTGCCACCATTGCCAAAAGCACAAGAGAAAACTCCATCTTCTGGCATAAAACAAGCATCAATTTTGCCATCGTGATTTATGTCTAACATATTAAAAGTGTCAAGTCTTTTATCTGGCACTGCTCCCCAGCCATTATCAAGATTAGAATTATTGTCATTGCAATAATAAACCGTTGTTTGTGGCGGTCTATAAGATGGATTGTTAGGATCGTAAACATCTGGTGAGTAGTTTGGATTTTTTTCTTCGTATTTAATAGACTCGGCAGTATCATGATTGCAGCTACCGTTAGCGATTCGACGACTTATGGTGTTAATTTCTATGAATTGATAACCATTGTTGATGGCACAATGAATAAAAGAGCCATGGTAATAACAAACATCCACTAAACCATCATTATTATAATCGGTCATTCTTAGGCTATTTTTTATGTCATCATTTGGTTTGTAAAAATGGGGGTGTTTTGACCATATTTTTTTATTTGAATAACTTAATTTACCTCTGCTGCTGGTATTAAGATAACAAACAAAATAATTGTTTTGGTTTGTTTGGCATATATCTTGCAATCTATCGCCATTTATATCAACCATAAAAGTCTCTTTTGGGTTGGCAAAACCACTATTTTTTATTTGCTTGTCGTTTGTAAACTTACCCTGCCCATCGTTTAGGCTACAATCAATAGATGTTGATGTTAATTTACATAAATCTACATAGTCATCTTGGTTAATATTTTGAAAAAAAATCTTTTCATTTGGCTTGGAGACAATTGGCGGGTCAGTAGAAACAAACGGATTTGGTCTTTTTATAAACATTCCATAAGGAGAGCGGACACCGAGAAAACGAAATTTTAAATTTTGTTGATTGATAGCACAATTTAGTCCAGTATCTGCATTAAAGCAATAATCAACAAAACCATCAAAATTTATATCAACGAATTGTAAACTATTGACAATGCCACGTCTTAAAGTAGGGTTGTAGGTTAGCCACGATTGGGCAGAAATAATTGGTGATTTGACTCCATCACAGACCATATTTTCGTCAGAATAATAACAAACATTATTTTTGCCATCACCAGTTACATCAACCAAATGATAAGAGAGAAATTTATTGTTGTTATGAATTGTTTGATCATCTTTTAACATAGGGTCTATGTTATCTTTTGGATAATATGTGAATTTGGTTGGTTTGAGGCAATTATTGTTGCCGTCACAAAGAGTTACAGCTGATAATTGTTGCACATTGTTGTTATTGTTTTTATAAGAGATTTTATAAGATCGTTTTAAATTTTCATTGCTATATATATTTATGCTCTGCAAACGGCTGTCATCATAATAAGCTCTGCCATATTGATATTTTGCTAGCAGAGATGGTTGGGGTTCTTTGTTAAACTTGATTGTATGGATGCTGTATTTTATCTCATCAATTTGTGCTCTGTGGTATTTTTTCTCATACAGATAATTTATTTGGTTGCCGAATCTGTCTTGTTTTTTGTTTAAAAACCAAGTTATGGTTTTGCCGTTTGGGTGGGTGTTCTTGCTATTATTTTCTTTGCCATAATAGAGGATAAAGCCATCTTTTGTGAAAATCTGCCAATACTCAGGGTTGTGGTCATTGCCACCTGTGGTTGTGATTTTGTTGTAAGTTATTTGCTGGGTATTGTAATTTGAGTTTGAGTTTTTTATCAACCTTTTGCCATCCAGACAAAACCTGTCATCAGCATTAAATTGGATGTTGCCATCAAACCCATCAATATCTTTTGTAGCAACACAACGAGAAATATTTGATAGTCCACTTAAATTAAAACCGCCACCTGTGGAAGAGCTATAATTCAATCCTATATTTGGTGTGAGTTTATTGACACCTTTTGGGGTTTCAATTGGCAGAGTATAATTCATAACCCCCATATGATTATTGGCTCCGCCCTCCAATGATCCTACTAATGTTTTTGTGTTGCCAGTGGTTGTAATTAATAATGCCACCAATAGTAGGGATGCTTCAATTGCAATTTTGTTTTTCATAAAAATTTCTCATAGAATAAATATTGGTTATTGCATGTCCTGCACAATTTCTTGCATTTCTTGCTCTAATTTGTCAAAGTTTTGTTGAATCTCATACAGCTCTGGTTGGGTAGCAGGGTCAATTTGTTGTTGCTCAATATCAAACTCAAAAGATTTGCCAGTAATTTGCTCTACTTTTGTAATTAATTTTTGAGTTTCAATATAATCTTGTTCTGCATTCTTGTGTTCAGGTGGGATCTGGGGTTTATTGTTTAATATTTCTTCCATCTCTGCTATGCCATCTTCCATTTCTTTTTTTAATATTTTCTCTTCTCTTAGCTGATCTTGCTCTATTTTTTTTTCAATTATTTCGGTGATTTTTTGTTGTTTAGTGTTGATAGAAGTGGGTTTGGTGGTGGTATTGATTTGCTGTGGTTGTTGGGTAATAACGAAAAAACCAATCCCAAAAACTACAACAGTAATTGATGCCAATAGAACAACTTTATTTTTAATTATTTTTAACATACATTATTCCTTATTAAAAACTATTTTTGCCATTCTAAACAAAAAAACTGCATATGTCAATTACTTTTTTTAAAAATTGCCTTTAAGCTCAAAAAAAATACAAACAAAAGAAATATAATGCTGAATAATAATAATGGATTGTTGTGGTATCTGGCATACGGAGTTAAGCCACTTTTAAGTTTTATTTTTTTTTGAATATATTTCTCATTTTTTGCTTGTTTTATAATTTTACCATTGTCATTTATAACTACACTATTGCCAAAATTATCTGCTCTTATAAAAAACTTCTGGTTTTCTTTTGCTCGATAACGGCTTGCCTTATCCATAACGATGTTAATATCGCCACCCTTAAACCATGATAAATCGCTCAATGCCACAATTAAATTACTGTCTTTGGCATTCTGCATAGCAAACCTATCAAACAAAATCTCAAAACAGATTAAAGGAGCAATAACTGCTTTATTTATCTTTATTGGTTTCTGGTTGTTGCCTCCTTCACCCAGATCGCCTGAGACATCAGAATAAATAATATCTCTCAATAAAGGAGGAATATATTCGCCAAATGGTGCCAAATGTTGTTTGTTATATTTTTGCTTTAAATCTGCTAGCGATAAAATTGTATTTGATAATTTTAATTCGTGTGTAATGTCATTTGTGTAAGTGCCAAGTAAAACATTTTTTAATAAACCTTGTTTTATTAATGGCAAAAGATCATTTTTATAAAAATTATAAAAATTATTTGGGATAGAGGACTCTGGCCACACAATCAGCCCTACATCTGGTTTTTGTTTGCTTATTTTGATATATTTTTTAATTCTATCAGTTATTACTGCTCTTTTTTGTTTATCTTGCATACTTATTCTATCATTCATCAAAAGAACATCAATATCTTGTTTTTCCTGAGTAAACTGATAAGGCAAAAATTTTATCATCAACATAAAAAACCCTAAAAAACTAACTACAATTATTGATTTATTTCTGCGAGAAACATAAAAAAATAACAAAATTGTTCCACTAATAATTGCAATAATAAAATCTACACCAATGGAGCCTACATATGGGGATAGATTAGACAATGGAGTGTTAATTAGAATATAAGAGTTTTGTAAATACGGCAAACCACCAAACAAATGTGAATGGGACATGGACAATAAAAACCAAATGCTTGCTACACCAAAAACAAATAATAATTTATGTAATGTGAGTTTAAACAAATAATAAATTAGAATCGCTGCAAAAGAATACAGCAAAGATATTAACAAATATATTAAACTAATGATAAGTATAATCCAATGGTATTCCACACCAAAATATAGGCCTGCATCATATAACCAATTTAATCCAAACAAACAAACTCCAAACCCAAATAATGCCCCACTTAAAAAACTTGTTTGCCAGTTATCCTTTACCCAAAACCAAAACAAAATAGGTAACAATGCAAATATCAGCCAGCTAATATACTCATAGTTATTTTTAATGAGAGTGGCATAAATTATACCTATTCCAAATGAGGCAAATAAAATCAAACATCTGTTGGTTGTAAGCTGTCTCACAACATTAAGATTTAAGAAGTAATTGTAAACCACTCATCAGAGGCTCCTGTAGCATCCGTCAATAAACTCAACAACAGGGTAAAAGATTTTTTTTCAAGCAATAAAAAACTTATCAATGACTGTAATTGATTTTGTTTTTCATATGATGTATTTTTATGAGACCTTTGCATAATTCAAGTGCGATTTAGAATAATAAGAAAATAGTGCATATTTTATTAAAAAAGAGGAAAATAGCTTGCTATTTGACGAGTTTTTTGGTAAAAATAGGTGCATTTTATTGTTGTTATAAATTGTGCTTGAATTATGCAAAGGTCTCTTTATAAATATTGGCTATTTTTGGTTCTAACTGGATTGTTGAAAGTGTGTTTGTTAACATAACAATTTACAATAACTAAAATTGACATTATAACCTATTTTTATTTTTATTGTCAATTTTTTACAATCTGAGGTGGGATGCAAGGCTCACCCCTTATAACTTGCTCCCCAATTGGAAGTGGGGTTTTAACCCCGCCCTTTGAACGAAGTTCAAACAGCATTTTTTGCAAGTTTCAATTTGCCGTTTTATTCTACAATGTTGCAACAAGTTGCAAGGGCGGTGACTTGCGTCCCACTTCCAATTAGTGTCCGTCATAACGAGGCGGACGAAAATAAAGATGTAGTGCAGAACAATAAACCGCCGTGGTTATCTCTTAGTAGAATCCGTCACTGCGAACGAGCCTGCGAGTGTGGCAGTCTCATAACAGAATCCGTCATAACGAGGAGGACGAAAATAAAGATGTAGTGCAGAACAATAAACCGCCGTGGTTATCTCTTGAAAATTATCCGTAAACTAATCAGAGATTGCC
>QNFE01000074.1 GCA_003645455.1 Gammaproteobacteria bacterium
ATTGCTGGATCAGGGTTGCCCCCATTGTCCAATATTCCCCACTGCTGCCTCCCGTAGGAGTCTGGGCCGTGTCTCAGTCCCAGTGTGGCTGATCATCCTCTCAGACCAGCTACTGATCGTCGCCTTGGTAGGCCATTACCCCACCAACAAACTAATCAGGCATAGGCTCATCCAATAGTGCAAGGTCCGAAGATCCCCTGCTTTCCCCCGTAGGGTGTATGCGGTATTAGCTAGAATTTCTTCTAGTTGTCCCCCACTACTGGGCAGATTCCTATGTATTACTCACCCGTCCGCCACTCGTCATCTGGTGCAAGCACCAATGTTACCGTTCGACTTGCATGTGTTAAGCATGCAGCCAGCGTTCAATCTGAGCCAGGATCAAACTCTTCAGTTTAATACTAACTAATAGAGCAAAAATCCTTTCTCTTTAATATAAGAATTTAAAGATAAGGGTAATTTGCATCAAATTTTTGATACAAACACCCACACAAATTACTTGATTTTATTTTTAAAGAACAATCTGCATTTATTAGCAGTAATTTATCTGTTTTTGCAGATAAAAAGAGGTTATTTTATACCATACAATTAGTATGTCAAGATTTATTTTAACTTATTTTAATTATTTTAAATTTTCTTTTACCTACCTGATAGGTATCTTGGCTTTTTGTATAACATATGTGCTTGATATTATTTATCTTTATTTGATTTATGGCAACTGCATTTTGTTTTATCATCCTGATTGCCTCTGATGTGCTTGGCGTCATTTTTGCAGTTTTTAAAAGAACAGGCAAAGTAATTTGGCTCCCATCTATTTGAATTTTTATCGTTTCTATCTCATCTGGGACTTGGTTTTTGGCAAAACGGTTGATAAAATTTTGGGTTTGTGCTTTTGCTATACTTTCGTCGTAAAATCTCTCGACTATCTCTTCGGCAAGGCTAAATTTAATATCACGAGGATTTTTACCATTTTGCACCTCATCTTTGAATTGTTGAATTTGTTTGTTTGTCTTAAAAGACAATAGATCAAAATACCGCCACATTAAATCATCTGATATTGACATTATTTTGCCAAATATTTCTTCTGCTGGCTCGTCTATTCCTATATAATTATCAAGAGATTTTGACATTTTTTGGATACCATCTAATCCTTCTAATAGTGGTAATGTCATAGCTATTTGCTGTTCTTGCTTAGAATTTTTTTGTAATTCCCTACCCATTAACAAATTAAATTTTTGGTCTGTGCCGCCGAGTTCTATATCAGCCTTTAGATGAACAGAGTCATAACCTTGAACTAATGGATATAAAAACTCGTGGATTGATATTGGTTGGTTTGATTTATATCTTTTGGAGAAATCGTCTCGCTCCAACATTCTAGCAACAGTTGCCTGAGCTGCAAGCTTTATCATCTCCGCCGGAGTCAGTTGGTTAAGCCAGGTTGAATTGAATGCTATTTGCGTCATGTTAATATCAAGGATTTTAAAAATCTGGCGTCTATAAGTTGAGGCATTTTCTAAGATTTGTTTTTCTGTTAAGGGTTTTCTGGTTTGATTTTTGCCGGTAGGGTCTCCTATTAAACCCGTAAAATCACCAATTAGAAAAATTACCTCATGTCCTAAGTCTTGAAATTGACGAAGTTTGTTGATTAAAACCGTGTGTCCGAGATGTAAATCTGGAGCCGTGGGGTCAAAACCTGCTTTGATTCTTAACGGACGATTGAGCTTTAGTTTTTCTTTTAAGCCTTCTTTTGGTAGAATCTCTTCAATGCCACGAGTCAGTAGTTCTAATTGTTCAGTTTTGTCCATTTGTAAGTTACAAAATTAAAAATCAGATTCTAAAAATAGTTTCATTACTTGTTTTGATAACTCTGAACTTATTTGTTTGTCAATTTTTTGTTCGGCAGTTTTAGCACCGAGTGATGAACCAGCTTTAAGTGGGATTTTTAATGTTTTTAAAACCTTGCCAGAGCGATTTTGCAAATTTAAAGTAATTAGAGCTTTTTTCCAAAATGCTCCTTGTTTTTGTCCGATATCCACTAATTTTATATTGCCAATTAAAGAATAGTCAGCATCAGTATTAGAGTCTGCCTTTTGAAAATATGATAGTGAGCCTTGAATTTTTTGATCCATATTTAAAGCAGATTCTACGGATGTAGATGAAAATATTTTAGTTTTTTGCATTATTTTTATGATTCGCAGGCGAGTAGAATCTGCGGTTTTAACAGATGGTGAGCCTATGCCAGTATTATCCACTACTGCCAAAGAATTTTGTAGTTTTGATCTTTGGTTTTGTAATTGATAAGCAGAATAAAGTTGAAGAATTTTTTCACGAGCATACCTTTGAGCATTAGCATTACGACTATATCTGCTTATATCTCTATCAAGTTGCGATATTTGTTGACGTAAATTGACAGAAGCCTTGGCACGAGTTATAAGGGCTACAGCTTTGTAGGTTTTATCGTCATCTTGAGAGACATTAGCAATTTCAGATCCTTTTAAGGCTTTATTAGTATAAGTGCTAATATCTCTTGATACCGACCAAATCCTTTGATTAAAAGACTCTGTTCCATTATTGCCACCCTCTACTTTGGTAAAGTCACCCTCTTCTGAGTTTATTTCTACCTCAAAAATTTTGGCAAGATTTGATCTTGCTCTGGACTTGGCAATCTCTTCATTGTCACCTATTCCAGTTGCAACTAAATATTTTTTTCTATCGTAATCTCCTGAATCTCCTCGAATTGTTTCGCTTTTTCCTCCACAAGATAACAACATTAAAACAAAAAAAGCAGTAACAAGTTTTTGAATAACCATAATCACAAAACCCTAATAAATAAAAGTCGGTATTGTAGCACATATAAAATATGAAATATGAAATATATTATACCCAAATATCTATTTAGAGATTAAATCCACCTAAAAAATCATAAAAAAATAAATTTTTAACAAATATAAAGTTCTTTTTAATTTACTTTTCTTGGTTTAATAGTTTTTGTTGATTGAAATTTGAATTTTGTGTGTCTTTGCAGTTGCTTTTTGTTGTTTGTTATTGGCGGTTAATAAGAGGCGTTCCTTAAATGAGACAAATCACTTAAAAGAGTGTCTCCCTCATGGAGCATCAATATAAATTCTTATTTTAAATTCGGTTGCAAAATTTTTCAAAATCATCTTTATTATCTATTTTTAAAAATGGATTGGTTATTCTTTGTTCGCCAAATGTGTTTTGATTAACATCCCCATACAAGTGTCCTGACATAATTATAATATCATCATTGACTATTTTTTTCAGTTTATTTAAACTTTGATATAATTCTTTGGCATTTCCTCCTGATAAATCTGTCCTGCCTGCACTATTTAAAAATAATGTATCACCTGTTATCAAATGTTGCTCTAATAAATAACAGACACTACCTGGGCTGTGTCCCGGAGTTAAAATAACTTTTATTTTATTAGTGCCAATTTTTATCTCATCATTATCTTTGATTGTTTTTATAAGTTTTTTATCTGTGATATTGCACTCGTGCCAAAAATCTAATTCGGGCGGGCTGATATAAACAGGGACAGGGTATTTCTCTAATAAATCAGGTAAAGCATTTGTGTGGTCATAATGGGAATGGGTGAGGGCAACGGCTTTTAAGTTGAGATTATTTTCTTGAATTATTTTGATTATTTTATCAGCATCCCAGCCTATATCAAACAAAATTACATCAGAGCTATTATTGCCTTTGACAAGATATACCAAGTTTTGCATATCGCCTACTTCATAAGTTGTTATTTTATATGATGACATGTGCACTTTACTCTGGTGGTGCGAGAAATTGTTTGAGTTGTTGCAAAGATAGTTGTGCCATTTTTTTGGCATCCATGGCTAATTTTTCAGCCATCTCATAATCTTCATCATCTAAACTTTTTTTTGCTTGTTTTAAGATTTGTTGTGCCTGAGATAGCAGCTTGTATGATTTGTCTTGACGATCTACCTGAGATTTAATGATTTCTTTTTGGGTTGCTTTGATGGCTTGGCGAGCATCTGACATTTGTTGGATAGGAGGGTTTGCCACACAGGAGAATAAAAATAAGGCTATAACAAATATTTTTAAAACGTTAGTCATTTGATCTTTTTTTGTTGGTATTTTTTAATTGCTCTTTATAGGTTTGCCAGTTTTTATCTCTATTTTGGCAAATGTCATACAAATAACTCCAAGAGTATATTCCAGAATCGTGATTATCATCAAAAACCAAAATCACAGCATAATTCCCCACAGGACGAATTTCAGTTATCTTAACATATTTTTTGCCATATTGCAGAGTTTCTTGTCCCGGACCATGGCCACGAACTTCCGCCGATGGTGAAAAAACTCGTAAATATTCGGCGCTTAGGGTAAAGTTTAACCCATCATCAAAACTAAGATCCAAGCAATTAGTTTTTTTATGATAATTTAAGTTAGTTGGTGTTGGCATAATTATTTATAAAATATAACGAGATAAATCCTCGTCTTTGGTGATATTTTTTAACTGCTCGTCAACGAATGTTTTGGTGATATTAATATTTTTTTCTTTAATGGTGGTGGCATTAAAAGATATATCCTCAATCAATCTCTCCATCATGGTATGCAATCTACGAGCTCCGATGTTTTCAGTATTTTCATTAACATGCCAGGCCGCATCTGAGATGGCTTTTATGCCTGATTTTGAAAATTTAATATTCAAGCCTTCGGTCTTCATTAGTGCTTGATATTGTTGGGTTAAGGAGGCATCAGGTTCGGTTAAGATTCTCTCAAAATCGGTAGCTTTTAATGAGCTCAATTCCACTCTTATCGGTAATCTACCCTGCAATTCTGGAATAAGATCTGATGGTTTGCTAAAATGAAAGGCACCTGATGCTATAAAAAGAATATGATCGGTTTTAACCGAACCATAACGGGTGCTTACATTGCAACCTTCCACCAAAGGTAATAAATCTCTTTGCACGCCCTCGCGAGATACTCCGGCACTAGACCTCTCTCCTCCTGCAGTAATTTTATCCATCTCATCTAAAAATACAATGCCATTTTGCTCAACATTTTTAATGGCATTATTTTGTAATTCATCCTCGTCAATAAGTTTTTGTGCCTCATCTTCTTGTAGTGATTTCAAGGCTTTTTTGATTTTCATTTTTCGAGTTTTAGTGCGAGATTGACCCACTCCTGCCATCATCTGGCTTAGTTGATCTGTCATATCCTCCATGCCAGGTGGACCCATAATTTGCACTCCAACATTAACCGCAGATTCAAATTCAATCAAGGTTTCATTCATTTTGCCATCAATTATTCGCTGGCGGAATTTTGCACGTGTTGAATTATTTTTATCTTTTAAGGCTTTATTGTTGTCATTATTATTTTTATTGTTATTGTCGGCATCTTGTGTTGTGCTTTGTTGTGCATGCTTGGGAATAAGTTTATCTAATATTCTCTCAATAGCAGCCTCAGTTGCTAATTTTTCTACTTTTTTGTGGGCGATTTCTGTTTCTAATTTGATTGAAATAGAAACTAAATCACGAACTATGGAATCTACATCACGACCGATATAACCTACCTCGGTAAATTTGGTAGCCTCAATTTTTACAAAAGGTGCGGAACATAGTTTTGATAATCTGCGAGCAATTTCAGTTTTGCCAACTCCGGTAGGACCTATCATCAAAATATTTTTAGGGGTAATTTCAGACGACATATTTTGATCCAACTGCATTCTTCGCCAACGGTTTCTCATAGCAATCGCCACAGCTCGTTTTGCATCCTGCTGTCCTATGATATGTTTGTCTAACTCTTTGACGATTTGTTGAGGGGTAAGATTGTCTAATTTCATAGTTTTATAGTTTCAATTGTAAGATTTGAATTGGTATAAATGCAGATATCAGAGGCAATAAGTAAACTTTTTTTGACTATATCGCCTGCACTTAGTTTGTTGTTTTTATTATTTTGAATCAAGGCAGTGGCCGCTGACTTTGCATAGTCACCACCTGATCCTATGGCTATCAATGAATTTTCAGGATCAATAACATCACCGTTGCCTGAGATAATAAGTGAAGCATTTTTATCAGCCACAGCAAGCAAGGCCTCTAATCTGCGTAAGATTTTATCATTGCGCCAGTCTTTTGCCATCTCCACCGCAGCTTTGGTGAGATTACCAGAATAGGATTCTAATTTGCCCTCAAATCGCTCAAACAAGGTAAAAGCATCAGCGGTACCACCTGCAAAGCCTGCTAGAACTTTATCATTATATAAACGGCGGACTTTTTTGGCATTAGATTTCATCACCGTATGCCCTAAGGTAACCTGTCCGTCTCCGCCGATAACAACCTGATTTTTATCACGAACTGATAAAATTGTTGTGCCTCTGTATTGTTCCACTATACAAGATTAAAAAGTAAAAAAATAAATATAATGATTTTTTATCAAAAAACAAGGGGTAAAAAAAATTTATTTTGAGACCTTTGCATAATTCAAGTGCTGTTTAGAGAATGCAAAAAATAGTGTATTTTTATAACAAAAATGAGGAATATGGCAAGTCCTTTGACGAATTTTTGCTATAAAAAGGCACATTTTGTGTATTTTATAAATTGTGCTTGAATTATGCAAAGGTCTCATTTTATATTATTTTTGTCTAATAAATATGGGTTTCGCTGTGCGGTCGGCATTATATCTATGTATTGAATATTTACATGGGGCGGTGTGTTGATAGTATTGATAATAACATTTGAAATATCCTCTGCTACCAGAGGTTGAAAACCATCATAAACTCCATCAGCTTTTTTGTCATCACCTTTGAATCTTATCTTAGAAAAATTAGTCTCAACAGCGCCAGGGGCTATGGTCGTAACTTTGATATTAGTTGCAAAAAGATCAGCATTCATAGAATCGGTAATAGAGTGCACAGCAGCTTTGGTGGCACAATAAACATTGCCACCAGGGTATGAGATTTTGCCTGCAACAGAGCCTAAATTTATAATATGAGAGCAATTATTTTTATCATTTTCATTACTTTTTGCGACCATATGTTTGATAATAGGGCGACTGACATATAACAAACCCTTGATATTTGTGTCAATCATATTATCCCAATTATCCATATCACCTGCATATATTTTTGCAATACCCAAGGCTAAACCTGCATTATTGATTAAAATATCAATAGGTTGTTTTTCTAATATTTGGGCGATAGTAGTTGTCACATTTTTTTTATGACGAACATCTAATTTGAAAATTGAGATTTTATTATTAGTTTTTTTACCAAGTGATTGTTTTAAATTTTCTAATTTTTTATAATTACGTGCCACCAAAATCAAATTGACATCATAATCAATTAGATCCATAGCAAGTTTTTCTCCGATTCCAGAGGTTGCCCCCGAGATAAAGATATTTTTATTTTTTAAATAATTTTTCATAAAATTTAATCTGTTTGTAAGTAGTCTGCACATAATACTACAACGGCATTGAAATATTCATTATTTTTTAAAAGGTAGAGGAAAAAGAACAACCGCACAAGTTATACCATTTTCAAAAATAAACTAAACTGAGACCTTTGCATAATTCAAGCACAATTTATAACAACAATAAAATGCACCTATTTTACCAAAAAATTCGTCCAATAGATTGCAAGCTTCCTCATTTTTTAATAAAATATGCACTATTTTCTTA
>QNFE01000075.1 GCA_003645455.1 Gammaproteobacteria bacterium
CGACTCGCTGATATCGTCAGGTAAATGATCGTAAATTTCGTTATAGGTTAAAAACCCTTGTTCTTTGCCGTGGATTATTAGTTTTTCAATGTTTATTTGTGGTTGTTGTTGTGGTTTTTTCATTTTCATAAATCTTTGTTCCTCTTTTTTTTGTTAGTCTCGTTACAATAAAATCTATATTTGTCATGTCCTATCAATTATAACACATTTTATAAAATTATTTTTTAATACCTGTATAAAAATATTTTATGATTAGATTGACGAATAAAAAAATCTGCCGACAATAAAAAAAATATTGCTTTATGCAAAGGTCTCAATTTATTTCATTTTATATAAAAGAGGTGGGATGTGAATGTTATAAGTGTGGGTGAGATTCAAAAAAATACCAAAATTTTATCAAATCTTAACCACGGCATAATGGTTATGGATAAAAGAGCAAAAAAGCAAATCGCTTTTATTTATCCTGTCAAAAAAAATAGTATCATCAAAGAACTATCAGGAGTTTATGCCAAACAAATAAAAAAATCAAAAATCAAATTTAAAGATATAAAAGAGCAAGCTTTTAAAGCAGCATTAAAGGAGAAATATATATTGTTAGTTTGTGAGGAATTTCTAAAATCAGCTACAATCGGAAGTGGTGCTTTAGCTCCGCCTATAATTCCCCTCAAAAACAATATATTGCAAAATTAAGTTACAACTACAACTATAAAGTTTGGAGATTATTAAAGCTTTCCTTGTGAAGATAAAAAGCTATCTCCTATACCAAAAAAAACGACAAAATTGCCGGCAGTAAAAATTTATTTTTTCAATCCCAAAAAATATTTTTGAAAATTTAAAATTCGTAAGTCATTGATTATAAAAGATAACGAAAAATAAATAAATCCCTTAACGGTTCTTATCCCCACCCCAAGCCTGTATAATATCGGTCAAAATTTGACTTAAAAAACCCCTTTGAATCTGTCAATTTTTATTGTATGGTAGTGGTTTTTAATCAAGGGCAAACCTATGCAAAAACTAATCATTATTTTATTTTTTATCTCAACTATAACCGCCTGCACAAATAGCACCCCTGATTGTGGCGATGAGGCAAGCATCAAAGTTCTAAGCCAGATTATAAACGAACAATATCAAAAATCAATGAAAACCAAAGAATTAAATCTATACGAATACTCAATTGAAAATATAAGGCTTGTCGCAATAGACAAAGACACCAAAAGCAAAACCTGTGCTGCCAATATCATCACCACCCGCCCTGGCAAAACCAAAACCGTGCCGATAGAATATAGAATGGAGCTCACCTCCGATGGCGGTTTTTATATGAGCGCACAAGGGTTATATTTAAAATCCGGCAGATATAAAATCTTTGCCTTGCGGGTTTTTTGAAAAATATCGTCATAACGAGGCGGACGGATAAAAACGAGGAATACAAAGCAATTAACCGCCGTGGTTATCTCATAGGGTTGCCATTATTTTGTTGAAAACTTGCTTTGTCTGTCGCTTGCAATTTTGGAGTCATAATTGATTTGTGATGCATGTTGAGATTTTTGTATAATAAACATTTTTTAAAATAGGTTAATAAAATGAATGAAATAACAAATTTTCACAATGATATAAAACAGATTCTGCAATTAGCCCGAACAAAAGCTTATACTGCGGTAAATACAGCAATGGTGGAGGCTTATTGGTGTATAGGCAAACGAATTGTAGAGCAAGAACAGCAAGGCAAAAAAAGAGCAGAGTATGGCAAAAAAATTTTAAAAACACTATCA
Organism: Gammaproteobacteria bacterium; assembly: GCA_003645455.1. GTDB lineage: Bacteria > Pseudomonadota > Gammaproteobacteria > QNFE01 > QNFE01 > QNFE01. The sequence continues at coordinate 1,770 of QNFE01000075.1, forward strand.
AAAGCATTAAATAGTGAGTTTGGAAAAGGGTTTGATGAGCGAGAACTTCGCAGAATGAGACAATTTTATATTTGTTTTCCAATTCGGGGCACGCTGTGTCCCGAATTAAGTTGGAGTCACTATCGTCTGTTGATTAGAATTACAAATGAGCAAGCAAGATTATATTATTTAAAAGAAGCAGCAAGCCAGCATTGGAGTTACAGAACATTAGACAGAAACTATTCAACCAAATATTACGAAAGATTGTTGAGTTCAAAAGACAAAAAACCAGTTATATCAGAAATGAAACACAAAACATCATCACAACAGAATGAAAAACTTGAATTTATAAAAAATCCATATGTGCTTGAATTTTTGCAGTTACCAAAAAACACAAATTATACAGAATCAAATTTAGAAAAAGCACTGCTTGAAAATATTCAAAATTTTTTGTTAGAACTTGGCAAAGGTTTTTCATTTGTTGCCAGACAAAGATTAGTAAGAACAGAAACATCAGATTTTTATATTGATTTGGTTTTCTATAATTATATTTTAAAATGTTTTGTTTTGATTGACTTAAAAACAAAAAAAATAACACACCAAGATGTAGGGCAGATGGATATGTATGTTCGCATGTTTGATGATTTGCAAAAAACAAAAACAGACAATCCAACAATCGGAATCTTGCTTTGTAGCGAAACAGACAATACAATTGCAAAATATTCAGTATTAAATGAAAGCAAGCAACTTTTTGCCAGCAAATATTTACCATATCTACCAACAGAGGAGGAGTTAATTGCCGAAATTGAAAGAGAAAAGTTATTGCTGTCTAACCGTGATAACAAAATATAACAACAGATATAAAATCTTTGTTTTGCGGGTTTTTTAATATTAAGATTGATATATATATATATATATATATATCGGTTATAATATTTTTTTTGGTGCATTTAAAACCAGCATAATGGGCGATTAAATGTAATTTTTTTAACTTTTAGGTAAATCAAAATGAAAAATGAAAATAGTATATTTGTTTATAAAATGACAGCTGATAATGGTGGTGCACCATGTGTGCATGATGGGCTTTTGTCTCTTTGTATTTGTAAGCCTGATATAAGAAAAGCAGCCAAAGGGGGTGATTGGATTATTGGGATGGGCGGAACAAGTGTTTCTGATTTAAAAGATAGGGTTATTTATGTTGCGAAAGTAAAAGATAGAATTGATGGTAGCGAATACTATAAAGAACAAAAATATAAAAACCGTCCAGACTGCATTTATCAATTTAATGATGAAATATATGAGTATAAAAAAAATGCTATTTATCATGATGATCCAGATTGCTTAGAACATGATTTGGGTAAAAAAGAAAATAATTATGATAGAGCGATATGTCTTATCAGTGACGAGTTTATATATTTTGGTGATAACGACAAACCAACAATTGACACAATAAAAGATATTTATGACAATCTGCCAAGAAATTACAAACAAAATCATGATGAAAATATTTTCAATAGATTGAATAATTTTATAATGGAATTGAAAAAAGAATATTCTTACGGACATCATGGCAATCCAACCCATAAAGATACAAGCAAAAAATGTGGCGAGTCAGAACATGGTGGTGTTTCAAATTATAGTAAGAGGCAGAAACAATGTCAAAAAAAACAATTTTAATTAGAGTAGCAGTAGACCAAACATTTGGGAAATGGAATAGCCCTTGTAATTCTGTAAATCAAGATTTTGTTTATGTGCCAATTCCAGAGAGTTATGAAGTAAATCAAAATATGCGAAAGTCATACAAGGATTATATAAAACCTGCTTTGGATGTATTTTCAAACAGTAATAATTGCGATGTAAAATTGCCTGATAATCTACAAAACGACAAAATGCACTTAGACCCTGATTTTGATTATTTAACCTATGGCGATTCAAATGTAAGGGGTAAAAAATTATTGGATTTTAAAGAGGATGACATTGTTATTTTTTATGCAGGCTTGCAACCGATTGACGGCTCACAATTAGTTTATGCTTTGATTGGTATGTATGTTGTTGATGACATAAAGCAAGTAAAAAATATTAAAAAAGGTGGTTTTGATAAAAACGCCCATACAAGATATAAAAAAGCAGATGGGACGGATGTTGTGGTAACTGGAAAAAAAGGTAAATCTGGACGGTTTAAAAAATATATTCCTGTTGGCGAATGGAGGAACAATGCCTATCGTGTTAAAAAAGATATATTAGATGAATGGGGTGGGTTAGGCATAAAAGATGGCTTTCTTCAAAGAAGTGCAAATCCGCCATTGTTTTTAAATCCAGAGAAATTTTTAAAATGGTTAGATAAACAAAACCCTACAACAATAGATGGCAATAATTTATTATAGATTTTTGTATTATTGTAGGGGCAGACCTGTGTGTCTGCCCTTTGATGGATTTTTGTGTTTGGTGTAAAATTGTTTAATGGTGGTTCTTTTGGTTTTGTGGAATTTGGGCGGACACACAGGTCAGCCCCTACATTTTTAATGATTTGGTTGAAAGTTTATTTTTGGAGAAAAAATGAAAAATAGTTTTATTATGATTGTGGTAGTTGGTTTTTTGTTGGGGGCGAATATGGGACTCGCTCAGAAATTTAAACCAGGAGGAGCGGTTGCTGTGCCACCTGCGAATATTCCTGTGCCTGTAAAAAATGTGCCTATCCCTGTGCCTGTTAGTCCACCGACACAAAAAGCTGTTAACAAATCGGCAGTTTTTGTTTTCAAAGAAGTTAAGGATTTTTTGCCTTTATCAAAATTTAAAAATATAAATGAGTTTGAAAATAATTTTAAAAAATATGTAGATGATTGCATTGATAAAAAAATGTCGGTTCGTTGTTTTATTTCTTATGAAATGTGGGATAGAGAGTTGAATATTTATTATAAAAAATTGCGAGCAAAACTTGATAAAAACGGCAAAAAACTTTTAAAAACTTCCCAAAAATCTTGGCTTAAATATCGTGATGAAAGTTTTAAATTTAATTCATCTTTATTGGATGCCAGATATAACGATGGCGGAGCAGATGATAGGTTAAGGCGAGCTGAGGAATCTGATTCTATGGCATCTTTTATTGTCAAATCCCAGACTTTGTTATTAAAAAAATATTTTACTGATATAACAAACAATTGATGGTTTTAAAAAAATAATCAAATTTTATTTTTATTTTTGTTATTATGCTTATTTTATTGTTTTATAAAAGGGAATAATTATGTCATCCGTGCAATTTAATACTCACATTAAAAATGGAATAATGGAGATTCCGCCTCAATACAAAGATTTAAACAATCATGAGGTTAGTGTCATAATTTTAAAAAATGATGATTTGCAGCAAAATATAAAAAATGTGTCGGAGCAGGAACAGGCTTTTTATGAAAATTTGTTAAAGAATATGAGTGCAGATGACAAAGCTATATCTTCTGTGCAAAATGTTGTTATATGAATCTTGAAATATCATATTCAAAGAAATCAGACAAATTTATTATTAGAGACCTTTGCATAATTCAAGCACAATTTACAAAACACACAAAATGCACCTTTTCATAGCAAAAATTCGTCAAAGGGAATTACCATTTTCCTCATTTTTGCTATAAAAATGCACTATTTTCTGTATCCCCTAAACAGCACTTGAATTATGCAAAGGTCTCTGTAAAAAATAAAAATATAGCAAAAAATAAAATAACTCAACTTGTTGCTAATGCCGTTAAAAAAATAATCCTCCAAGAAAATGTCAATATTGACTTAAAAAAACTGCATGGTAATTTAAAGAATTATTATAGAATTAGATACGGCAAAATAAGAATATTGTTTGAGATTATAAATCAACAAGTAGTTATTCAGGTTTTAGTATATGATATTGACTTTAGAGGAAATATCTACAAATAACAATAATGGCATAGATGATAGGTTAAGGCGAGCAGAAGAATCTGACTCTATGGCATCTTTAATTATCAAATCCCAAACTTTGTTATTAAAAGAGATCTTTGCACGAATCAAGCACCAATTATAAAACAATATATGTTTATAGCAAAAATTCGTCATCACGAACGAAGTGAGGAACTGCAAAGGACTTGCCATTTTCCTCATTTTTGCTATAAAAATGCACTATTTTTTGCATTCCTTAATCAGCACTTGATTTATACAAAAGTCTCATAAAAATCTTGACAATTAAAAATAAATAACTTACAATGGATTTATTTATTTGGAGATAGTTATGGATTATGTTGCAGACCCTATTATATTAAATTTTATCTATGCTGTGCTCGGTGGCATCCTTACACTATCTTTTATGTGGTTAGGATGCAAACTATTTAATCACACTTTTTGTTTTAATATATCAGATGAATTATCAAAGGGTAATGTTGCTGTGGGCTTGACTTTGATGGGTGTTTTTATAGGTGTTGGGACTGGCATGGGATTAGTAATTGGATTAGGCTTGAACTAATTACAACACACAAAAATGCACATAAGATACCACAGTTTAATTCTTGTTGTATTGTTTGTTATAAGCAGTATAACCTATGCATCAATCTCTGCAAAACATAGTTATATCAAAGTTGACAAACAATGGAGCAACAAAAAATATGATCGCTATTTTAAAAAATACAGCAAAAGATATTTTGGCCCTAATATGGATTGGAGATGGTTCAAGGCACAGGCAATTGCAGAATCTGGCTTAAAAAATAATGCTAAGAGTAGGGTGGGAGCCTTGGGAATAATGCAAATAATGCCAAAAACTTTTGTTGAAATTCGTAAAAAAAGACCTTACATTGAAAACATTCATCAAGCACATTGGAATATTGCAGCTGGCATTTACTACAACAGATATATGTTTAAAAGAATAGGAGTCATTGAAAACGATCAGCATAAACTGAATCTTACGTTTGCAAGTTATAATGCAGGTTATGGTAGAGTCCGCAAGGCTTTAAAAAAATCAAAAACTAAAAAATGGCAAGATGTTAAACAACATGTGCCAAAACAAACCAGAGCATATGTTCGCAAAATAAACGAGTTAATGAGCCATCATAAAAAAGCAAACTCTTCTTTGCGAATATATATAAACAAAATATATAATTTTTTTTCTTAATTTATCATAAAACAGAATGAATACAAACCAAAAAATGGAATTAAATAGTGGAATTGAAGCATTTAGTGCTAAAAATTTTAAATTATCTATGCAGCTTTTGCAACCTTTTGCCGACAATGGAGAAGTAGAGGCTTTATACAGATTAGCGATAATGTATCAAAATGGTTTAGGGCATGTGCCGTCGGAACAAAAAGCATTTGATAACATGTATATGGCTGCTACAAAAAACTTTCCTCTTGCTCAACACGGTTTGGGTTTTATGTATTTACAAGGAGAATGCATAACCCAAGATAGTCAAAAAGCGATAAAGTGGCTGACTAAGGCTGCAAATCAAGGAATGACAGGATCCATGGCAACTCTATCGGCAATCTATGAGGATGGCACAGGGGTGGATAAAAATCTTGCTCTTGCTAAACAATGGGGCGATAAAATGGCAGACAATCAATAAAAAATGGGTCATGACAACAATAAAGGCATTTTCCTAAACATTTTCAATAATAAATAAGTCATATTTTTGCCCCTATTATTAAACCTAAACTCACATTCTTTAAGATGTAAAACAAAGGTATTTTTATC
>QNFE01000076.1 GCA_003645455.1 Gammaproteobacteria bacterium
ACACAAAATGTGCCTTTTTATAGCAAAAATTCGTCAAAGGACTTGCCATTTTCCTCATTTTTGCTATAAAAATGCACTATTTTCTGTATTCTCTAAACAGCACTTGAATTATGCAAAGGTCTCTTATTGTATTACATTTTATATTTTTGGAATATACAACCATGAAAAACAAATTAACCTATTTTATTTTAACTCTCGTCGCTTTTTTAATATCTTTTTTTGTTTATAGTGAACTACAAAAACAATCAGGCGATATTTCAAGCATGAATATAGAATAAGTAATGGTAATATATGGCAAAACTATCCCAAATTACCTAAAACAAAAAAAAGTTATTAGAACTGGAAATGTCACAGGGCAATATGCAGAATGGTGGGTGGCAAATAAGTTAAATTTGAAATTGGCAAAAATAGGTGAAGCTGGATTTGATGCGACCTCACAAGATGGCAAAAACATAAAATACCAAATTAAAGGAAGAATATTTAAAACTGACACTGGCGGAGGAGATGAGTTAGGGGCTGTAAAAAACACCACGAATAAAATTTTTGATTATTTTGTTGCTGTTATATTTAATCCAGATTTTACAGTTAAAGTTGCTATAAAAATACCTTATGAAGTTTATATAAGGCATGCACTTAAAAAAGACAAAAACTCAACAAGACTCATACTAAATAAAACACGCATTGAAAAACTATTAGAAGAAGAAGGAGTTAAGCTTATCTCTGTAAAAAAAAACGGAAGTGATTAAAGATTGTTGAAAATTATAACATCACTATTAAATTATTAGGAGAATAACTTGAAATTATTTTTTACTATCTTTTTAATCTTGCAAACTGGAATTGTTTTTGCTGGCAAAAAGCCAACCGAACTAGACAATAAAGTTGCAAAAAATGCAATAACCTGTTTTGTTGGACACACAGTAGCTGGTAGTTATGAGCCTACAATTGCAAACAGATATTTAGCGGCATCATTTATATTAATCGGTTCTGACAAAACAGATAAACTAAAAAACGATATTGAACAAAAAATAAAAACATTGTCTAAAAAACTAGGCACCTCTGAAAAAGAAGAAGGCATTTTGTTGGTTTATAAATTTTGCCCGATGATTTATGAATTAACTGCTTCAAATACATTGTTAGGCAACAAAATTGATAAATTTGCAGAAAAATACAACAAATCAAAGAAAAAATAAAAAACCATAAAAATAAAATATTACTTGTGATAAGTTTAAAACTAATATTTTTATTTTAAACAGTAAAACTCTCGCCACAGCCGCAGGCATCTTTTGCATTGGGGTTGGTGAATTTGAAACCTTCATTCAGGCCCTCTTTTGCAAAATCTATTTGAGTGCCATCCAGATAAACCAAATCTTTTTTACTGATGAATATATTCGTTTTTTCGGTAATAAATTTTTCATCATCTTTTGATTTTTCATCAACAAATTCAATCGTATAAGCCAGCCCCGAGCAACCAGAGGATTTGACCCCGAGACGAATACCCAAACCCTTGCCACGGTTTTTAATAAAATCTGCTACACGGTTGGCAGCTTTCTCTGTTATTGTTATTGCCATTTTAATTGTTTTGTTTTTGTTGATAATCGTTGATAGCACTTGCTATGGCATCTTCTGCGAGAACCGAGCAGTGAATTTTAACCGGAGGCAAAGATAATTCCTCGGCGATGGCAGTGTTTTTAAGCTCTTTTGCCTCATCTAAACTTTTCCCCTTTATCATCTCGGTTACCAAAGATGAGCTGGCAATCGCCGAGCCACAACCATAGGTTTTAAACTTGGCATCTTTTATAATGCCGTTATCAACTTCAATTTGTAGTTTCATTACATCACCACAGGCAGGTGCGCCGACCATTCCGGTGCCAACATTTTTATTGTCTTTATCCATTGAGCCTACATTACGAGGATTTTCATAATGATCGATTACTTTTTGATTATATGCCATTTTTGTCTCTCTTTAAAATAAAAAACTGATATTATAATAATTCCCAGTATTTTTGTCAAGTATTATTTTAAAACTATAAATGTGTGGCTCTAAAATTTCAATAAAAATAAAAAATAATAGTCTTTATATAACAAATATGTTATAATTTGCAAATGTTATGGAGCATTGAATGTTATGATAAAAGTGTTGGGGGAGGAGCAAATAATGAGCCTCGACAGTAAGTTATTAGCAAGATATTTGCGTTTAACTGATTTGATGATAAATTTTGGTTCAAATTTAGGTCTGCCACACACCAAAGCATTAGGGCAAGGATTGTTTGAGTTAAGATTGAAAAGTCCTGACAAAATAAGTCGTGTTTTTTATTGCACGAGAGTAGATAAAAAGATTGTTATTTTGGATGTTTTGAGCGAGAGCTTACCCAACTATTAAACTAGCAACAATAAACATCTCTTTTTTTGACAAGGGGGCATGTCCCCTTGTTGGTTCTCGCATAAGGTCGCATGCATGTATTTCACTGCCGAGTTAATAATACCAAGTCTATTCATTAAGTAATGGACACCATTTAGGTTTTTATAGTGAATATCAAATTTGCTTTTTAGTAATTGATCTATGTCTATGAGCCTTATTCTGCCACCTTTTTTATCTTTATTTAAGGCGATAACACTATTGAATATTGTTGCAAGTGATTGGTTGACAAACAAACCATTGCGTCCTGTGTGTGGTTTTTCATTCAAACTTTTGATGCCATCTTTTTTATAACGAGCAACCCATTGATTGATGGCATTGATAAATTCGGTAAGGTGCATAAAATAACTCTGCTTAAAAGCGTCAATAAAGATTTTAACAAAGCTGCCATTGAAGCCATTAAAAAATCAAAATTCTCCCCTGCCAGAGTAGGTGGCAAATCTGTGGCAGTTTGTTCCGCATTCCAGTTAAATTTACTTTGCAATAGTTTTTTTGATATTATCCAGAACTTTAATAATGGTAACCTCATCAATAGCAAAAGAAAGCCACAAGTGGTTGTGGCAATATTTTTCTAAAAACTCTTGACAAAATAATAATGTTAGTTTAGAATGAACAAACAATACTTTCTATAAGAGGTGCAGGATGAAAAAAACCAGTATCATCATAGTTGCAATTTTTGGTTTGCTTGGTGTTTTTGTTGTGGGTTTTTTGTCAGATAATAACTTCAAGTCGCAAAAGACTATAACAAAAAAATCTGACACCCAAATACCACAAAGGATAGATTTAAAGTCACAAGTTTTGCCTGAAAAACCTCATAGCAGCCAAAATAATCCTTATAACAAAAATAACCAACTTTCATCATTTGAGCAAAAACAAAAAGACTCATCAAATGACTTTATAAAAGAAAAAAACACCTCATCAACGGATAAGTTAGATAGTTCTAACAGTGTAATTATTCCTCCTCCACCTGGTTATCCCAAGTTGCCAAGTTTTGATATAGGTGACAATAATATAAATTTATTGACTGATATTGATTCTTTGGTAAGTCAAGCAAACAGTTTGACAAACAAGATGGACGATGCTCTTGGTGGTTTAGATTTGCCCCAGTTTGAGCCTAATACAAGAGAAAGAATGCAAGTCCAAGAGGATGAGAAAGACTTAACAAAACAAATCAATAAAACTAAACAACAGTTAAAAAATATCCAAACTGACAGATAATGAAAACAATTAATCAACAAACTAAAAATATACTTATTCAGCTATTGATAGTGTTGATAATAATCCCTGTCAAAACAATAGCTGGCATTGACACAACAGCTATGGTGGGTACCATATCTGGCAATTTTATCGTTCAACAGGGAGCTGCTAATTATAATGTTCCTCTCATAACTCCACCAGGTGTAGCAGGTTTAAAACCAAACATCAGTATAAATTATAGCAACCAAACTAAAAATGGTATTTTGGGAATGGGTTTTTCTATTGGTGGAATATCGACAATTCACCGATGCACATCAACCATTGCAACAGATGGTTCTTATAATGATAGGATAGAATATAATACCAATGATAAATACTGCCTTGATGGCAAAAGATTAATTGCTGTCAATGGCACAGTAGCAGGTGATTCAAACAGCGAATATCGCACCGAGGTCGACAATTTTTCAAAAATAATATTTGATGGCAATCAGTGGATAATTAAAACCAAAACTGGTAAAACAATGCACTATGGCAACAGCGAAAACTCACAGATTGAAGCAGAGGGCAAATCCGAAATACGACATTGGGCCATAAGCCAGATTATAGATTCATCAGGTAATAAAATTGCATATCAATACAATAAAGAACCCACGGAATACACTATAAAAAATATAGCCTATGTCAACAACTCAATAAATTTTGTATACGAGGATAGAGCAGATAAAATTTTACACTACCAAGCAGGAAGCAAAATCACTCAAAACAAGAGATTAAAAACAATATCAATCTTTGCCAATGATAATCCTCTGAGAACTTATAACTTAGATTATCAAAATGTAGGCACACAAACAAAGAGTCAGTTAATATCTGTTGAGGAATGCACAAGCAATCAATGTTTACCAAAAACTAAGTTTGAGTATGATGCCTATGAGGCAGAGGACGCAAAACCTAAAACTGATATCAATGGGGATGGCATCGCAGATACGATTTCTATTAAACATAATTCGCCTATGAATCATGGTGGTGTGATAGGTCGTTTGTCAGGATCCCTGATAATTGATATGGAACTATCAAATATTGATGGTTCGTTCCAGTCACACAAGTCAAGCATTGAGATAGATTATGTTGTCCATAGTGGAGACAGCTATGAAACTGTTGATACATCGTTAAGGTATGCTGATATAAATGGTGATGGTCTGACAGACATACTATTTATTTATGATAAAATATATTTAGCACCTGGACATGGTGTTTATGTTCTCTTATCAAATGGTGACGGCACTTTCACTAACAAACACTCTCATCTCTTATCTGGTTATGGTGGAGTAGATAATGTAGGTATTGGCGATGTCAACGGCGATGGTATGAGCGATTTAATTTATAAAAATACTTTAACATACCTGTCTATTGGTAATGGTTATTTTACCAACCAAAAAACAAAACAAAAAGATTGGCAAAAATTTCGCCCTCAGCGAGGTGTGTTTGGTGATATCAATGGCGATGGATTAGTCGATTCAATTTCAGCATCCTATAATTATGCTGGTCGCAACATAAAAATTCATAGCAAGTTAGCTAAGGGTGATGATTCATATGATGAGCATGACAGTATATTTGAATTTTCAACTTATATTGCAGGGAGGGTAAAAGGGCTTGTGACCTCTGATATAAATAACGATGGTCTGATAGATGTAACCTTATCATTATCTATCGGATTTTGCCCACCTTATTGTAGTAATGATGTCAAAATAGAAGCAGTATCAAATGGCGATGGCACATTTACAGCAGTTAACACTGACTCTAAAACTCTTGAAAACGCAAGCACTACTAACCTTATAAAAGATATAAGTGGGGATGGTCTGTATCACTTAAAATCAATCACCAATGGTTTTGGACAAAAAACCAAGATTAACTATAAATCACTTACAGACTCATCAGTCTACACCAAAGGCACGGACGGCACATATCCTAATATTGACACTCAAAATTCATCTTCTGTTGTATCATCTGTTATCGTTGATAATGGCACAGGAACACAAAACGCCATAACCTATAAATATGGTGCAGCAAAACAAAATCAACAAGGCAGAGGTGGGCTGGGCTTTGGTTGGATTGAAACTAAAAACGAGCAATCTGGCAAAATCACTCACACCGAATATAATCAACAATTCCCCCATACAGGACAGGTTAATAAAACAAGCCAATATATAGAACAAAATAACAACCGCAAACTAATCAAAGAACAAACAAACACCTATGGCAAAAATTCAATCCATGCCAAAGTGCAAATGACTTTTTTAAACCAAAGCATAACAAAAAACTATGATCTAAAATCGACTAACCTATTAAATACCATAACCACCACTATGTCAGACATAGACAACTACGGCAATATCGGCACAACAAATAAAACCATTATGGGAGGTAGTGAATCACATCAAAAAACAACTATCAACACCTATCAAAACAATGATAGTAATTGGCAAATAGGCAAACATTTAACCACCACCACAACCCAAAGCCATAATCTTCAATTCGGTGATCCAATTACTCAAACTGCCTCTTTTTCATATAATCAAAACGGATTATTAAAAACAAAAACTATTGAACCTCACAAACCCCATGCACTCACTACCTCATATGATTATGACAACTTTGGTAATATCATAAAAACCACCACAACTGCCTCTGACATTCAACCTATTAGCACTATTGCAGAATACTCATCTGATGGTAAGTTTATTATAAAAACGACTAACAGCAAAGGACACTCCGAGATAAAAAGTTATGATGGTAAAACCGGCAATCTATTAAAATTAACGGGTCCCAACCAACTTGCCACTAACTGGTCTTATGACAACTTCGGTAGAAAAATACAAGAATCCAGAGCGGATGAAACAACTACTGGTATATCTTATCAATGGGCAACAGATGAGATACCTTATAGTGTTTATAAAATAATAACAACCCAGGCAAACACTCCCACAAAAACCACCTATTACAATAAACTAAACAAAGAGGTTCGCAAATCCCAAACAGGCTTTGATGGTAGAGATGTTTTTATTGATACTATTTATGATCAATTAGGACGAGTTCATAAAACCTCTCTCCCTTATTATGAAAATGATGATGTTTATTATCACACTAAACACTATGATGAGATCGGCAGAGTTATAAAAAGCATTAAACCTGCCCCTTATGGTGATGAGGCTATTACTACCTATTCATATAATGATTTAACAACAACAACCACCAATGCCAAAGGATATAATAAAACCACTATCAAAAACATCAAAGCAGATATAATAAGAGTAGATGAACCAGAAGGAGCTTATCTTATTCATCAACATAATGCCCGAGGAGATTTGGTTAAAACTGATGCAGGTGGTGTGATGATAACCATCGAATATGATAATCGAGGCAATAAGATAAAAATGAATGACCCTGATATGGGAATATGGCACTATTCCTATAATAGCCTTAATAAACTAATCTCACAAACAGATGCCAAAGGGCAAACCACCAAAATAGAATATGATACATTAGGCAGAATGATAAAAAGAGAC
>QNFE01000077.1 GCA_003645455.1 Gammaproteobacteria bacterium
CCGTCATTGCGAGCGTTAGCGTGGCAATCTCCTGTTATTATCCGCACCCTACGCTTTGGTAATTAAAGTTATATATTTATGAATATCAAACTCATAATCAGGATGACAGACAAATTTATAACGCAATGAACTGGTTTCATTATCATACCAACGAATCCTTTGGATCTGGGTGCTGATGCCAAATACCATATTTTTCGGCAAAGTTGCCAAAAAAGTATGTTGTGGAATGTTATATTGCGGATATAATTTATAACCTGCATATTTATTTATGCCACCATGAATCAAAGCACCAGAACCAGGATAAGCGGCACTGGCTTCGAGCTGATATTGATCGTAATCAATCGCCGACATAAAAATAGTTGCTTTACCGCCTTTGATTGCATTGTCAAGGTTTTTAACTACCTCTTGCAACCTTTCAATGACGGTTTTATGTGAGGTCAGCTTAAAAGTTTTTTTATGCGGCACGGTGGATTCTTGTGCCACTTTTAACCAGCCTTTTGATAATTCAGCAAAAGGGGCGGTAGCTGCCACATTATCAGCGGTGCCTGCAAAGCCTAAAAATGCCAGATCATTCATAAAAGTTGTTGAGAACCCCTCAAATGTATCTTTTTCAAAGTTTTTGTTGTCTTTGTTGTCAAGCAAAGTCTCGTTTAGAATCCTGGCATTAAGCGACACACCATTTGTCATATTCAAATTACAACCCAAACTTTCAATCTTTTTCATATTAGCGCTAGGCACCGCAACCCCTGATGTATGGCGGTTCAAAACCCCCGTGCCAATATCAAAGCCGGTTCTTTTTTTGGTAAGCTTGCCTGCTATATCAACAGTCACATCTTTTAAAATAGAATCTTGCTTGATGATAGCTGCGATAAAAGTGCGTCCCTCTTTGGGGGTTAACATGTTATCAAGCGCGACATCTTGCGGTGATATGTTGCCTGCTTTGGCAATTTGCATTAAATCTTTTGGCATTATAATATACCCCCTGCACCGTTATCTTCTGTCTCGCTTTTGGTTATGTTATCATCTTGCTGTGATTTTTTAACAGCCTCGCTTAATTCTTTAACCGACTTTTGCAAAGTTTCAACTTGATCTGTCAAATCGTGGTTTGCTTGTTGCAATGCCTCTGTTTGGGCGACAGCCTGTTGAGATACTGCCTGTTTTTGCAAAGCCTCTGCCACTATCACCTGCACCTGCTCGGCATTCATACCTGTTGTTGATCCACTCATTTTATTACCCTCATTTGATTTAAAAAAATGACCTTTGTTAAAAAACTTAGCCAAGGTCTTAACTAATAAACTTTTATCAAAGGACTGTCCCTCTTTTTTTCCAGCATATCCTGCCATTGATATGCCTTTTAACTTACCACTTTTTAAGGCTTGTTGAAGTGGCTTTGAATCTATTTTGATTGCCACAGCCCATGAGCCTGCCTTTTCATCTGGGAATGTAGGGTCGCCTTTTTTAACTAGCCAACTTTGGGCGACATAAGCATCTTCATTTTTAAAATTATGGTTAGTATCAATATTGCGATTTTGATTTTGTTTCATAAACCCATAAGCTGCCTTTTTTATCGTCTCGCTATCTGCATATTCGCCGTCCGTATCAACCTCATCTGGGCTATATACTATGGAGTAGACAACATTTTCTTTTTTATCCGTTTTCAAAACTGCCAAATCTCTTGACAGCGACCACTCCTCTGATCCGTCATTGCAGCGACTGCGAGTGTGGCAATCTCTATCATTTTTCTGGTCTTGACTTTTAAAGATAAGAGTTTTTTTATTAGCACCTGCTGGCACCAAAGATATATGTGTTATTTGTAAATTAGTTAATTGTGTTGGCATAGTTTTTTTAATTAATAGTTAAAAGCCAACAAGGGGACATGTCCCCTTGTTTAAAATAAAAGAGGGGCATTAAATGCCTGTCCCTCTATTGCTCTGTATTGGTAAAAGTGCATATTATAGTGTTAAGTTTTTTGTCCCTCTACCCATATAGCCGTATATGGGTAGAGATAGATTTTTTTATTCATATAATATCCGCCTATGAATGACAATACTTACAAACCAGAGCTTTTATCAAAACAGACTCTAAAGACTGATGAAAAAGAGGGCAACTATATAAAGCCGTGGATAGACTATGACGATTTACATAATTTTTTCTATTATAATGTTTATCACCAACGGTGCCTGAAACTAAAAGCCAAGGTTTTATCCAATATTGATGTTTGCGATTTCGATAAAAGATTGCCTATGTGGGCTGATAGTCGCAATTTTTTATATAATTTTGTATTGGGGTTAGAGACTTTCGGCACATCTTTTATTGAAAAATGTGGCACTGACACAGATTATTTTTTATATAACATTCCGGCTCATCAAGGCAGATTAAATCTAAACGGCGATATTTTTCAAAAAACAGAAGGAAAAGCCAAAAAACTCAACGGCTTTTTTGCCACTTATGGATCGCTTAAATCTCGTGTATATGGTGAGCCTGATTATTTGCCTGTTCTCGAGCAGATAGACCTTACAAAAATGGCAGATGTATATAATCAAAAGTTTTTTATCAATGGTGCGAGACCAGGTTATGCAGTGATATTTGAAAATAGTTCACCCAACGAAGAGCAAAAAACAGCTTTTAAAGAGTTCTTTGGGGGATCGTTTAAGGGTTTTGATAACTCACATAAAACATTGCTCGCCCATACCGGCAAAAATGCCGATGGTAGCCCCGCCAAAATACGATTAGAAGAGATGGGTAAAGTTGCTGACATATCTTTTAAGACTTTAAAAGAGGTAACCCGTGATGAGATTATAGCCGCTCACTCTGTGCCACCGCGCTTAGTAGGTGTGGCATCAGCTGCAACACTCGGCGGTAGTGGCGAGGCTTCGGCTCAATTACACTCTTTTAATGAGTTAGAAATAAAACCTAAAATGAAATTCTTAGAAGAGTTTTTTTTAAAGCACGATTTAAAATTAAAAATCAAAAAATTTGATACCACATCTTTAAAAGAGGACGCCAGCTTTATGGCATCTTTGGTGCAAAGCGGTATATATGAACCTGCCGAGGCACGCGAGAAACTAGACTTATAAACTATGAAACTAATACCAAAAAATTATAAAGATGAATTAAAAACAATTGACGCGGCCATCGATAGTCGTTTTAACAAACTCAATGATTTTGATATAAGTTTGTTGCCACACAAAAATATGAGTTGGCAAAGGCTTAAATCCATAGCTTATATTTATGACTTGAAACTGCCTGATACAATAGGAAAATATACCGCCAAAACTTTGATAAAACAAGCATTGCAAAACTATAAATACATCGGATCAGCTTATGCTTTAAAAAAAATATTAGACGCATTATTTCCTGTAATTCAACTCCAAGAATGGTTTGAATATGGTGGCGAGCCATTTTATTTTAAAATAAAATTACAATTAAGCCGCTGGATTGCTTTTGAAAACAAATTATTATTTATTTTGATGGATGTAATCAATAAAAATAAAAGTTATCGCAGCAAATTAGAGAGCTTGGATTTAAAGTTACCGGATATGCCGTTGCCCTATATAGTATCAGCAGCCGCCGTTATGAATTACAAATTTTAATCAAGCAAGGGGACATGTCCCCTTGTTAAAAAAGCAAGGAGACATGTCACCTTGTTAAAAAAAAGGGGACAAATATGCCACTAATAGCAAGGGGACATGTCCCCTTGTTAAAAAAAAGGGGACAAATATGCCACTAATAGCAAGGGGACATGTCCCCTTGTTAAAAAAAAGGGGACAAATATGCCACTAATAGCAACGCCACACAACGATGGCAACGACATTTTAAAAGATAAGTTATACAGCATTATAACAAAATTTGCCCTGGTAGATGTCGAGGATGAGGTTTATTTTGTTGATGATTTAACCGCCGTATTTTTTGATGCAGACGGTTTTTTATGTTTGTTACTTGATATTCCAATTGAAATAGATTTTACCAAACTTAACCAAAGTGTGCAGATTTTAACCAATGAAGATGTCATAGTTGCCACAGTGGAGACGCCACAGGTAGTATTTGCCAAGAATATCGGCGGTTCGCAGTTAATAAAAATAGAAATATCAGGCAAGGTTGCTCGTGTATTTTTCAAAAAAGATGATTACTTAACTTTGTTAGAGCTCGAAGAGATTCATTGTGTAACGGATATTCAGTTGGCAGCGGGAATTATAAGCAATTTTAATTTCCGCATAAAAAAAACAATAGAGGAGTCCCTATGATAGCAAAATTTACAAACATTAGATCGTATTTTGATATGTTGTTATACGGTCAGCAGACTTTGAACGATGTTGATGTTGACGATGATGGTAGTGGTGGTGACGTTTTGTTGCCAGAGGATGTAGTGGAACAGGTAACGCAAGTGTCAGATTTTGATATGGCACAGAATTTTAACGATGAATTTTAATGTAGGGGCGGATTCCATATCCGCCCGCTAATAATAAAAAAAGGTAAATAATTATGAGTTTAAAAAACAGATTAATAGCACTGATTGAGGCTATTGCAGTAAAAATAAAAGCGATAAGTGCGGCTTTGATTGATGACACGGCAGCGAATACAATCACAGACAAAACATATTCAGCAAAGCAGATTCACGATATGTTGAATGTTTTAAAAACGGATATTTTGGGAGGTGCAGATACGGCGAATGCTTTATCAACCATCGCTAAGATAAAAGCCGAGTTAGAGGCAGACAATACAGCCGCCGCCGCTATCACAGTTGAAATTGGCAAACGCTTATCAAACGAGGCAACAACCTATACAGCAGGCGAACAGGATCAATTCCGAGCAAATATAAACGCCCTATCAGAGGCAGAGGTAGATCAAAAAATAACAGATGCCGGGGTATTAGAGGACTTTGATATGGCACAAAGATTTAATGACGAATTTTAATTTAACAAGGGGACATGTCCCCTTGTTAAAAAAGCAAGGAGACATGTTGAAATAAACAAGGAGACATGTTGAAATAAACAAGGGGACATGTTGAAATAAACAAGGGGACATGTTGAAATAAACAAGGGGACATGTCCCCTTGTCAATAACTAAACAATAATCATGGACTTTAAAACTAGATTTACAGATTTGATTATAACCATAGCCGACAGATTCAACAATCTAATTGTTGATGATATGGGTAATGTGGTTAAAAAACCTGATCCTGTGAGTTTGACTTTTGAGCAAAAACAACAAGCCAAACTCAAAGATTTAAAATTGCAAAAAGCGATCTATGTTGACGACAACTGGACGGACAATGCTAATGCGATTGCAGATGGAATAGCTTTGTCACTTATTAGCACTGACAGAGTATTAACACAAAACGAGCAGGCTCGCAAAGTGCAGATTTTATTAAGATTGCACTGGCTTTATAAAATAAATGCGATTTATACAGGTTATGTTATCGCCATCAATAATGCCACAACAGCGGCACATTTGGATAACATCATATATGATTTTAGCACATGATCCGTCATTGCGAGGCACGAAGCAATCTCATAAGGGATAGACAAACCCCATGAGATTGCCGCGGTCGCACGCTCCCTCGCAATGACGGATTAAAGCAGAGATTGCCGCGGTCGCACGCTCCCTCGCAATGACGGATTAAAGCAGAGATTGCCACGGCTACGCCTCGCAATGACGAATTATTTTTTTATTAACAAATTATGAAAAATAGAACTTTATCAATTACCACCGGCACAGCGCTTATCGGCTCGTTTGTTTATTTGTTGTTCTCTGCGAGTAGTTTTGTGTTTAGTGATGCTGTGAATATTAAAGCGGACTCTGTTATAACCACATTAAACAGCAATTCAATGAGTGTTGTAGTGCAAGATTTAGAAGTCAAAAGACAGATTCGCGGCACAGCATTAGATGATATTAATAAACTACAAATAAATAACACGGATTTAAATATTATCAGCAGCACCGATAGCATGCTTGAGTATACAATACCTTTCACACTACCTGTTGGTGATTATCAATTAAGAGCATTTCTTTCTGATGGCACAGATAAAAAATTAAGTGATTTTAAGGTATATGATTGTGATAATTGTGTGATATATCAAGGATGCCTTTTGTAATTGTAGGGGCGGACCTATGTGTCCGCCCATTGATAATAATTTTAATAACGAGGAAAAAACATGGCAACATTAAAAGAGGCGGTAGGAAACCTTACCGAACAAGCGAGGATTTTAACCGAAGCGGTTGAAAATAAATTAGGTGATATCAATACCGAGGTCGCAAAAATCCCCCAGGCGGTATCTGATTTTACCGATGCAGGTGACATTATAATAGCCAATATCAACGGCGAATGGGTCACGATCAAAGGCGGCTTAGACATATGGGCCGCCCAGACAAAAATAGAGCTGGCATTACCCATCGGCACGATAATAACAAGAGCCACCACCGATATTCCAACGGGCTTTTTGTTGTGTGATGGCAGCGAATTAGACCGCGATGAATTTGTTAATTTATTCAATGTCGCATCAAATGATGGATTCAAAGCCTTTGGCATCGGTGATAGTGCAACAACTTTTACCTTGCCTGATTTACGCGGACGATTTATCAGAATGCAAGGCGGCAATTC
>QNFE01000078.1 GCA_003645455.1 Gammaproteobacteria bacterium
AAATCCGTTTTTCCCCCCAACCCCAACCCCACAACCCCTTGAATTTAGGGCGAAAAAAAACCTGCAAAAGCAGGTATGACATATAAATTTTATTTATAACGACATTTGAAACCGAGTTTTATATAATGTAATAGGGGGGGGTTATAACCACGAAGAGAGCAGAAACATTATGTGTGGCGTTTAAAAATATAAGAGACCTTTGCATAATTCAAGCACAATTTATAAAACACACAAAATGTGCCTTTTGATAGCAAAAATTCGTCATCACGAGCGTAGCGAGGAACTCCAAAGGACTTGCCATTTTCCTCATTTTTGCTATGAAAATGCACTATGCTCGCACATTCTCTAAACAGCACTTGAATTATGCAAAGGTCTCTATAAATTTCACAAATATAGGCATAAAGTTTTTTAATGGAAAAAATATTTTAAAAAGTTTATAATTGTCTATTTTTTATTTTTATTTGGAGATTATAAATATGCCCACTCGTAAAGTTTTATCAAATGCTATCCGTGCTTTGAGCATGGATGCAATTCAAAAAGCTAATTCAGGTCACCCAGGCGCCCCGATGGGCATGGCTGATATGGCTGAGGTTTTGTTTAATGACTTTATGCACCACAACCCAAAAGATAGTAAATGGTTTAACCGTGACAGATTTGTTTTATCTAATGGTCACGGCTCTATGCTGATTTATTCTTTATTACATTTAACCGGTTATGATTTGTCAATTGATGACATTAAATCTTTCCGCAAATTACACTCAAAAACCCCAGGACACCCTGAATATGGTTATACTGATGGGGTTGAAACCACGACAGGACCGTTGGGACAGGGAATTACCAATGCGGTTGGTATGGCTCTTGCCGAACGGACACTGGCGGCAGAGTTCAACAAAGACGGTATGGATATAGTGGATCACTACACCTATTGTATGTTGGGCGACGGTTGTATGATGGAGGGTATCTCTCATGAGGCTTGCTCGCTGGCAGGTGTTTGGGGTTTGGGTAAGTTGATTGCTATGTGGGATGATAACGGGATTTCAATTGATGGCGAGGTAGGAGACTGGTTCGGTGATGATACTCCTGCTCGTTTCAAAGCATACGGTTGGCATGTTATCTCTATTGACGGCCATGATAGTGATGCCATTAAATCTGCGATAACAGAGGCAAAATCTGTTAGTGATAAACCATCTTTAATCTGTTGCAAAACTGTTATAGGTTTTGGTTCGCCAAACAAAGCAGGCTCGCATGACTGCCACGGTGCACCATTAGGAACTGATGAAATTATTGCCACTCGCAAGAACTTAGGCTGGGATTATGGTGATTTTGAAGTGCCACAGGATATTTATGATAGCTGGAATGCTGTTGAAAAAGGGGCAAAAAATCAAGCAGATTGGCAAGTAATTTTTGATAAATATGCCGATAAATACCCCACAGAGGCAACTGAATTTACTCGCAGAATGCAAAGTCAATTACCACAAGACTGGGATAATGTTATCGCACAGCACATAAGCGAGACGAATCAAAAAGCAGAATCACCTGCAACCCGTGTCGCCTCTAATAAATCAATCAATGCTTTGGCAAAATCATTGCCAGAATTTTTGGGTGGTTCAGCGGATTTATCGCCATCTAATTTAACTTCATGGAATGGTTGCAAATCTATCACTAAAAATAATGCCAATGGTAATTATATCTCTTATGGTGTGCGTGAATTTGCCATGGCAGCTATTATGAATGGGGTAACATTGCACGGCGGTTTATTACCATTTGGTGGCACATTTTTAATGTTCTCTGAATATGCCCGTAATGCTATGAGAATGGCAGCTTTGATGAAAATCCGCAGTATATTTGTTTATACCCACGATTCAATCGGTCTGGGAGAAGACGGACCAACCCATCAACCAGTTGAACAAATTGCCACGATGCGTTTGATTCCTAATATGAGCCTATGGCGTCCGGCTGATACGGTGGAGACCGCAGTAGCTTGGGGAGCGGCGATAGAAAAAACAACGGGACCGACAAGTTTGATATTCTCTCGTCAAGGTTTGGCCTTTCAAGAACGCACAGAGCAACAAATCCAAAACATCAAAAAAGGCGGTTATATCCTAAAAGATTGTGACGGTTTCCCAGATGTGATTTTAATTGCCACAGGCTCTGAGGTGGCGCTCGCAGTAGATGCAGCCAAACAAATTACCGATAAAAAAGTGCGTATAATTTCTATGCCTTGTGTTGATGTTTTTGAATCTCAATCTAATGAGTATAAAAATGAATTATTACCACACAAATGCACTGCGAGAGTAATAATTGAGGCAGGAGTAACGCCTGCTTGGTATAAATATGCAGCCCATGGCAAAGTCATAGGTTTGGATCGTTTTGGTGAATCAGCACCTGCAGATGAGTTGTTTAAAGAGTTTGGTTTTACGGTTGAAAATGTGGTGGCAACCATCAAACAGGTAACCCAATATAGTTAAAGAATAATCGTCACTGCGAGGCGAAGCCGTGGCAGTCTCTTGTTATGTTGTTTTGGTTTGTGATAAGGAGAGTTCCCTCCCTATCATTTTTTAATTTTTTAAGGAGTATATAAATGAGTATAAAAGTAGGAATAAATGGTTTTGGTAGAATTGGTCGCATGGTTTTTCGTGCCATTAAAAAAGATTTCCCAGAATTAGAAGTAGTAGGAATTAATGATTTGTTAGATAATGATTATTTAGCATATATGTTAAAATATGATACCGCTCATGGCAGATTTGATGGCAAGGTAGAAGTTGATGGCGATTATTTTGTTGTAGACGGCAAAAAAATCCGTCTCTCAGCCGAGCGCAACCCTGCAGATTTAAAATGGGGCGATATTGATGTTGATATTGCAATAGATTGCACCGGATTTTTCTTAACAGAGGAATCATGTCAGGCTCACATTGATGCAGGCGCCAAAAAAGTAGTGCAGTCAGCACCTTCCAAAGACGGCACACCGATGTTTGTTTATGGAGTAAATCACGACAAATATGACGGACAAAAAATAATCTCGGCTGCCTCTTGCACGACTAATTGTTTGGCACCAATAGCAAAAATTGTTAATGATAATTTTGGTTTAAAAAGAGGCTTGATGACAACAGTTCATGCCTCAACAGCCACTCAAAAAACCGTAGATGGTCCGTCAATGAAAGACTGGCGCGGTGGCAGATCAGTATTTGAAAACATAATCCCCAGCTCAACAGGTGCTGCCAAAGCGGTAGGAGTAGTCTTGCCAGAGCTCAACGGCAAATTAACCGGTATGGCTTTTCGTATTCCATCGGTAGATGTCTCGGTTGTTGATTTAACCTGTGAGTTAGACAAATCGGCAAGTTATGAAGAAATTTGTGCCGCCATTAAAAAGGCATCAGAAACTAGTATGAAAGGCACACTCGCCTACACAGATGAAAAAGTTGTCTCCTCAGATTTCAGAGGATACCCTGCCTCATCAATCTTTGATGAAGGCGCAGGCATAGCATTAGATGGCACATTTGTAAAATTAGTCTCATGGTATGACAATGAATATGGTTATACTTGTAATATGTTAAGACTCGTGCAACATATCGCATAGTGTATTCAAAAAATTAGAGTCGGTGTTTTTTCTCCGACTCTTTTTTTGCAGGACATAACAATAAAATGAGAAACTTTAATCCGTCTCGTGCTTCAAAACAAATAGGAGATTTTGGCGAACATTTGGTAACCTATGATTTTATTAGAAAAGGATACGAGGTAGCACTTGTAGATCAAGTTGGTGCTGATTTAATTTGTGCCAAAAAAGAGGCACGATATGCTGTTTCTGTAAAAGCAAGGTGGTTTAAAAACAACTCAAAAGAGAGTAAAATGTTTGCAGTTCAAAAATCACACCTTGAAAAATTAAAATATTTCTCTGGCATTTTCAATCTAAAACCTGTTTTTTCTCTACTTGTTTGTTTATCTGATGAAAAAATAATGTTTTTGATGACTATCAAAGTAAAAAATATACCGAAAGTTTTTGAAGAAATTAAGGCAGGGTATTCAATTAAATTTTCAGAGAAAAATAGAAAAGAGTTAGAAAAAAATCCACTTATTAGCATTTCAATGTGGGAAAAAGAAACAATAGGAGATGATATTTTTTCGCAATAAGACTTTAATTCAATAACTTTGTAAAACTATGGTAGATAAAAACAAATTAAAAACAATAGAAAACTCCATTATTGAAATTAGAGATAAACAGGTTATTATTGATAGCGATGTTGCGAGTTTTTATGGAGTCCAAACCAGAGATATAAATAAATCTGTTGCCAATAATCCTGACAAATTTCCACAAGGTTATATTTTAGAGCTGGATAAAAATGAATGGGATATTTTGAAGTGTAAATATTCCACTTCAAAACAAGGCGGAAAAAATAAACTACCAAAAGCCTTTACTGAAAAAGGCTTATATATGTTAGCAACAATTTTAAAGTCAAAAAAAGCTACAGAAACAACAATTCAAATTATTGAAATATTTAGCAAAATAAAAGAGTTGCAAAATGATTTTAATCAGATTTTAGCTGCAACTGACGAGAATAAGAAAAATATAATTGGTGGCAAATTTGGTAAAAATTTGTTGAATATTTTTTTAAATGATGGTTTGCAAAACAAAGAAAGCGAGACAAAAATTAAATTTAGTATGTTTGGCATGAGTTTGGAAAAAACGATTAAAAAAGAAAAATAAAATCCATGAATAGAGATTTCAACAACCAAATAATTCAAGGCAATACTTTGGATGTTTTAAAAACTATGCCAGATAATATGGTTGATATGGGGGCGACCTCACCACCATACAACAAAAAAGAAAAAAACAAAGGCTGGTTAGTAGATAAAGTAATTTATGAAAATTTTATAGACAAAGTATCAGAATCTGAATATCAACAAAATCAAATTGATGTTTTGAACGAAATTTATCGCATCACAAAAGACGGCGGTTGTTTCTTTTATAATCATAAACTGCGCTGGGATAGAGGGGATATGTCTCACCCTATGGACTGGCTTAGAAAAACAAAATGGCATATCAGACAAGAGATAATATGGGATCGGATGATAGCCGCTAACATCAGAGGCTGGCGATTTTGGCAAGTAGAGGAGCGGATTTATTGGCTACATAAACCAGACAATAAAAATAAAATTGGAGTTGAATTAAAATCAGCTCATGCTTTGCAAACTTCAATTTGGCGTTTTGCTCCCGAACGTAATAATCCACATCCTGCCCCATACCCATTAGAGTTACCAACTCGTGCCATCTATGCTATTATGGATAATAAAAAAGACGGACTTATTTTAGACCCTTATATGGGTTCTGGCACAACCGCTGTCGCCGCCAAACTATTAGGGCATAATTATCTCGGAATAGAAGCATCAGAGGAGTATATAAAAATGGCACAAGATAGAATAGATAATTCAGACTCAGAGATAAAAAACTTCAATCAAGAGATGGAAAAACATAAAGTTCGCAAAACTTTCAAACAAAGAAAGGATGAAAAAAAATTTACTGGTAGATTTAAAAGCAACCAAAAACCACAATTGAAAATTAGCGAATTATTTTAAAAAAAAATGAATGGG
Organism: Gammaproteobacteria bacterium; assembly: GCA_003645455.1. Taxonomy (GTDB): domain Bacteria; phylum Pseudomonadota; class Gammaproteobacteria; order QNFE01; family QNFE01; genus QNFE01. The sequence goes on from QNFE01000078.1 coordinate 5,587, forward strand.
ATAGTTTGAAGTGTAAATATTATACTTCAAAACAAGGCGGAAAAAATAAATTACCAAAAGCATTTACTGAAAAAGGTTTGTATAGGAATGTATGAGCAACTGCGGTGATTAGAAAAATAGTCAATTTGGGCTTAATTGTGATTTTTTTAAAAGCCCATTATAGCAAGGTTCTGTGGGCTTTTTTAAAAAATTGCAAGTAAGTGCAAAGCGGCTGTTTTAATGATTACCGCAGTTGCTCATACATTCCTACTATGCTGGCAACCATTTTAAAATCAAAACAAGCCACCAAAATAACAATTCAAATTATTTTAGAATAAGAATTAGAAAATATAGAATAGTCTATGAAATATTTGAAAATAGCAAAACAATAGAGATTGTTACAATTCTAAAACGAGGACATGAGTATCGCAATTTATAGAGACCTTTGCATAATTCAAGCACAATTTATAAAACACATAAAATGCACCTTTTTACAGCAAAAATTCGTCAAATAGCAAGCTATTTTCCTCATTTTTGCTGTAAAAATGCACTATTTTCTG
>QNFE01000079.1 GCA_003645455.1 Gammaproteobacteria bacterium
GAAAATAGTGCATATTTTATTAAAAAAAGAGGAAAATAGCTTGCTATTTGACAAATTTTTTAATAAAATAGGTGCATTTTATTGTTGTTATAAATTATGCTTGAATTATGCAAAGGTCTCAATCTATATTAGCAACTTCATATCTGCGATAACAGCTATCAATAAACTGACTAATTTTTAAACCATCAAATGCAAATTTTTTAATTAAATTAGAGCTTGCCTCGTTTATGACCTGGGTGCTTATGGTGCTATCCTGTCTTAAAGATATTTTTTTAGCAATTGATTGCTTTTTTGTGTCTCTATCATCAAAGGCATATAAAAGAATGTTTGAGTCAATAAAAGTTTTATCTTTCATTCGCCTCTTCTCTTGTTAGAAATTTTGTATTTTTTTTGAGAATGACAGGGTTATTAGAATAATAATCAATGAAGTCAAACTCATGTTCTTTGTGGCAGGGCTTGTCGCTCACAGAATACGAATATTTATTTTTAACAAATAAGAAAAAATCATAAACCTGTCTTTGAGCAAATTCAGGCAATGCTTGAAATTGTTTTTTTTCAATACTTAAAGCTTGCATAGTTTTGTTTTCAAATAAAAAACAACAATTATAATCTTTTTTTAAAATCAAAACCTATCAATCTTCAACAACCGCTCAAATTCTTTGATGAATCCTATCGCAGGCAACATTCGCAGATTTTAAAATCTGATAAACCTCAATACAGTCTAAAATCCTATCCCCTGTTTCATATTTAACGATAAAAGGTTGCGATTTTTTCAATAAGTTTGACAATGAGAGCAAAAATAAAAAATAACTATAAAATTATATGTTATAATTGTTTATTTTTTAAAAATAATATTTTATGCAAACACACAAATCAACAATTTATTTTCAACCAAAAATTCATCAACAGGTTGCACAAATCGCTCAAAATAATAATACAACTATATCCAACATAATAAATGAAACTCTTTTGCAAGTTTTGTCTGAAAACAAAGAAGATTTATTATCTTTTCAAGCAAGAGCAAATGAAAACAGTATAGGTTATGACGAGCTGATGGAAGACTTAAAAATACATGGCAAAATATAGTTTAGTTTTTAAAAAATCAGTTGCCAAAGATTTGCGAAAAATTCCAAACAATGATGTTGAAAAAATTATCAACAAAATTAACTCATTAAAAATAAATCCACGAGCTTATGGCTGCATAAAGTTATCAAACCAGAATCGTTATAGAACAAGACAGGGTCTGTATAGAATTTTATACGAAATAAAAGATGTGCAGTTAGTTGTTCATGTGGTAAAAATTGCCCACCGTCAGCAAGCTTATTCTAATCTATAAAAAATATCACAACTTAAAACCCATCAATTTTTAACAACCTCTCAAATTCTTTGACGAAACCTATAATCGGCACATTCAGCGCTTTTAAAATCTGCCACCTATAAAAAAATAACAATAAAATTATAAATTTGTTATAGTATTTATTTTTTTAATAAGAGACAAAAAAAATGCCAGAATTATCAAGATTCCTATGGATTGTTATATTTATGAATTTTAACGAACATGCTCCACCGCATTTTCATGCTAAATATGGCGATTATGAAATATCAGTCGCAATAAAAACAGGTGTCATTGATGGCAAGTTTCCACCCGAGAGCATTAAAGTTAGTAATGGAATGGCTATCTCAACACAAAAATGAGTTATTAAAGGATTGGGACTTAATCCAAAGCACTGGTAAGTATGAAAAAATTCCACCATTAGAATAAAAGAATAGATGACAATGTTAAAAATAAAACAAGCAACCCACATTGATAATTATAAAATTTTTGTTGAGTTTAGCAATAAAGAAAAAGCGACAGTAGACTTAAAAAAAACAATTTTTGATGACAAAAGACAAATTTTTCAACAACTTAAAAATGTTAATAATTTTAAAAACTTTAAACTTCATTTTGGCACAATTAACTGGTTCAATGATTTGGATATTGCCCCTGAATACCTATATTGGACGGCATTTAAAAACAAAAAAACCCTACAAGAGAAATTTAAACAATGGGGTTATGAATCAAAAAATCAAACCTAAAACCTATCAATTTTCAACAACCGCTCAAATTCTTTGACGAACCCTTAAAATTACATTACTACAAAAGAATTAAAAGGCTAACATGCTGTTGTATGTTTTAGTCTAAAAAATTTCAAATATTTTTTTTAGTTTTATATCAATTTCGTTTTCAACATATATATCAATACGAGCTATTTTGCCGTATATCAAAGAGTTATGAATTGTAAAAATCATATTAACATTTATACATGAGGCAAATTTAAGATTGCCAATAGTGTTTGTGTCGTCAATAAAAACTTTTAACTTATCAGGTTTCTTATTTTTTGATGATATTTGAGATAAAATAATATTTTGCCCATGAGGTTTAGACAAAACTAATGCCGGTCTTCTTTTGGTGGCGGTAAGGTTAGAAAAAGGAAAATCAACGATTACGATATCGCCTTTTTTATAAATCACTTGATTAAAATGCTATTCAAATAATAATCGTTTTGTAAGGGTGCAAAAAGTTTTTCATCATCAGAGCTCAACCATTGTTTAGATAGACTTTTTTCGCTCGCAATAGCACACAATTTATTTTCAAAATCATGCCCATCTACCTTTTTTTTATTTGAATTTTGAGATTTTTGTTTTTTAAGAGCAACTGTAACCATAACGATATAAGAAAAAAATGACAATTATAACAAATTCAAAACATAAATACAAAAATATTTTTATCTGTCAGTTGTTCAATAGAAAAATCAAAACCTATCAATTTTCAACAACCTTTCAAATTCTTTGACGAAACCTATCATCGGAACATTCACAGCTTTTAAAATCTATCACTAATAAAAAAATAACAATAAAATTATAAATCTGTTATAGTATTATTTTTTTTAAGGAATAAATAATGCAAACAATTCAATTAGACATAAAAGACGATAAATTTGATATGTTTTTAAATATGATTAAAAATTTAAAAAACGATATTATTGAGGACATAAGAACAAAAGATCAAATTTTAGATATAAAACCCATTAACGAAAACTCATCAGACTACAATGATATAAAAAACACTAAACTTGAAAATAATAAAAAATATAACATACAGGATGCAAAAAGAATGTTAAAAATATGATGAATGTTAAAATAGATAACAAAGCCATCAAAGATTTAACAAAAATTGATAAAAAAATTGCCACCACCATTGTTGCAAAAATTGAAAAATTAGTTGATTTTCCGCAGATTGCCAATATCAAAAAACTCAAATCTTTTAACCCACCATTTAGATTAATGGTTGGCAATTATCGTGTTTTGTTTGATGTTGAAGATAATGAAATAATGGTTTATATGGTTAGGCATCGTAAAAATAGTTATCAATAAAGATAAAAATCAAAACCTATCAATTTTTAACAACCGCTCAAATTCTTTGATGAAACCCATAATCGGCACATACATGCTGTTAAAATCTGATAAACTTCCACGAAGTCAAGTGTTCTGTCGCCTTTTTGATATTTGCTGATGAAACTTTGTGATTTATTAAGTATTTGAACATCCTAACTTTTTACAAAACAAATCAAAAATAGTTTTTAATTTATCATTATGAATGGTAGCGAGATATTTAAACAATATGTTTTGTATGTAAAGTAAAATTTTTTGGCTCAACCACCAATGATTCTTTTTTTATCTTACCTGCAATCAAATCAGAATTATCAATAATAATTTCTTTGTTTTTAAGTTGTGAGGTCAACTGCAAACACAAACAATCATCGCCCATTTCTTTGATAACCAAAACTGGTCTAATCTTATAATCGCTCAAATCGGTAAAATATATTTTTGCCAAATAAATACCACCTACCACTTGGAATAATCCTCGCTATCATCCACAAAAGATTGAGAATGCAAACCAATTTTACCAATCTGTTTTAATTCTTTATCACTCCAAGAGTCCCACGAGTCCTGGTGACTATCATTGATAACAATATCAACCATAACATCAGAATATTGTTTTTTAATCTTTTCAAAAAAAGAAAAAGTAATCTCGTTCAAATTAGCATGATATATCGCTTGCATAGTTTTATTTTCAAATAAAAAACAGCAATTATAATCTTTTTTAAAATTCAAAACCTATCAATTTCCTTTTAACCGCTCAAATTCTTTGACAAACCCCATCATCGGAACATTCATCGCTTTTAAAATCTGATACACCTCCACAAAATCAAGTGTCCTGTCGCCTTTTTCATATTTGTTTTATAATCTATGTTATAATTTCTTATTTTTTTAGATTTTTTATGACACTGTATCTTGATAATTGTGTATTTAATCGTCCTTTTGATGATCAAAAACAAATAAGAATCAAAATAGAATCTTTGGCAAAATTATACATCCAAGATAAAATTAAAAAATCAGGTTATAAACTAATTTGGTCTGATATTTTGGAGTTTGAAAATGACAATAATCCACACAAAGAGAGAACGCAAGCAATTGAAAAATGGAAAAATATTGCCACAATTTATGTTCCTTTGACTGCGGATATTCAAGACTATGCAAATGACATAACAAAATACGGAATCAAACCAAAAGATGCTTTGCATGTAGCCTCATCAATATCAACAAATGCAGACTACTTTATAACAACAGATGATGGTTTGTTGAAAAAAATAAATAAAAGCGGTAAAATAATTGCTTTGAATCCGATAGATTTTTTACAGGTAATACAAAATGATAGCGAACATAACTGACAACGAAACAAAACTACAAGGGGTAAATGCACTTATATCTTCTATGGGCGAGGTGCAAGCAGAACGATTCATAGCCCTTATGTTAGCAGATGAATTTGATTATACGCAATGGCAAAAAACATTATGGCAAGATAAAACAGTCGCAGATATAAGCCAAATGGCAACAGCAAATTTACAGCAAAAAAATAATTAAAAATCAAAACCTATCAATCTTCAACAACCGCTCAAATTCTTTGATGAAACCTATCGCAGGCAACATTCGCAGCTTTTAAAATCTGATAAACCTCCACAAAATCAAGTGTCCTATCGCCTTTTTGATATTTGCTAATAAAAGATTGTGATTTATCAAGATTTTGAACATCCTAACTTTTTACAAAACAAATCAAAAATAGTTTTTAATTTGTCATTATGAATGGTAGCAAGATATTTAAACAATATGCTTTTATGTAAAGTAAAATTTTTTGGCACAACAACCAATGATTCTTTTTTTATCTGACCTGCAATTAAATCAGAATTATCAATAATAATTTCTTTATTTTTAAGTTGTGAGGTTAGTTGCAAACATAAACAATCCTCGCCCATTTCTTTGATAACCAAAACTGGTCTTATTTTATAATCGCTTAAATCAGTAAAATATATTTTGCCAAATAAATGCCACCTACCACTTGGAATAATCCTCGCTATCATCCACAAAAGATTGAGAATGCAAACCAATTTTACCAACCTGTTTTAATTCTTCATCACCCCAAGAGTCCCACGAGTCTTGGTGGCTATCATTGATAACAATATCCACCTTGGCATCAGAATATTGTTTTTTAATCTTTTCAAAAAAAGAAAAAGTAATTTCGTTCAAATTAGCATGATATATCGCTTGCATAGTTTTGTTTTCAAATAAAAAACAACAATTATAATCTTTTTTAAAATTCAAAACCTATCAATTTCCTTTTAACCGCTCAAATTCTTTAACGAATCCTATCGCAGGCAACATTTGCAGCTTTTAAAATCTGCCACCTATAAAAAAATAACAATAGAATTATAAATTTGTTATAATATTTATTTTTTATGGAATTTTTAAATGTCAACACAAAAATCAACAGTTTATCTTGAACCAAAAATTCATAAAGCAGTATCCGATATAGCATTAAGTTCTAATA
>QNFE01000080.1 GCA_003645455.1 Gammaproteobacteria bacterium
AAATCCGTTTTTCCCCCCAACCCCAACCCCACAACCCCTTGAATTTAGGGCGAAAAAAAACCTGCAAAAGCAGGTATGACATATAAATTTTATTTATAACGACATTTGAAACCGAGTTTTATAATATGATAGAACAGCACCTGTCTCCACAACAAATAATGAAATAACTATTTTGGAGAACATTCAAACCATAACAACAATCAATATCACAGATGCAGGATCTGGTGTCGCAGATAACCCAGATAGGTTTTTCAAAGATTCAAGTTTAGATAATATCCACACAACTCTTAATCAAACAACGAACGAATATAAGTTTATTACAGAACCTGATTATGAAAATCCGCAAGATAACAACAAAGATAATTATTATCAAACAACATTTACAATATACGACAAAGCAGGCAATGAATTGATAAAGAATATCAATATAACCATAACTAATGAATCAGAGCCCTTGATTAGCAAATGGAATATAACAACAGCAGGCGGTAGCATCAATATCCCCCTTGTATCTACTCATAATGTTGATTATGATATAAGCTGGGGGGATGGCAATCAAGAAACCAACATAACAACTAATAATTATCCACACACCTATACTAATGCAGGCACTTATACGATTAAAATTACTCGCAAATTTCCAGGTTTTAAATTTAATAATGGCTCACAAAAAGATAAAATCATAAAAATTGAGCAATGGGGCGATATTAAACTAAAATCAATGAATAGGGCTTTTTATGGTTGCATAAATTTAGTTATAAATGCCACCGATAGCCCAAACCTACTCCTTGTACATTCCATAGCACAAACATTTGATGGCGCAACATCTTTTAATGCAAACATTAACAACTGGGATGTATCAAGAATAACCAGTATGTATAAAACTTTTAAAAATGCCAGCAGTTTTAATCAGAATCTTAGCAATTGGAGTTTATTAAATGTAACTAACACCTCTGCAATGTTTGAAAATGCTAGTAGTTTTAACCGAGATATTAGCAACTGGAATGTAAGTAATGTCACTAATATGTCATATATGTTCAGAGGAGCTACGGCATTTAACCAGAATATTAGCAACTGGAATGTAAGTAATGTCACCAATATGAGATCAATGCTTCAAAATGCCAGCAGTTTTAACCAAAATTTAGCGAATTGGGATATATCACAGGTTACGAATTTTAGTAATTTTTTAAGAAATGTCGCTCTTTCATCTGCAAATTATAGCAATACTTTAATGGGATGGAGCGCGCTGACTTTGCAAAATGCTATAAACTTTCACGGTGGCAATAGTCAATATAATGATGCAGGACAAACGTCTCGCAACACTATCATAACAAACCACGGATGGAATATAACAGATGCAGGCCATGAATAATTTTTAAAAAACAGCATTGAAATAGTGTATAATAAGCGATTTTTTTGGAGTAAAATAATATGTCAATTGAAGTAGATGGGAAAACTATTGCAACTAATGTTAATGGATATTTAGAAAATATTGAAGATTGGAGCGAAGAGGTCGCAAAATTTATCGCCTCATCTGATAACTTGGATTTGACCGAAAAACATTGGGATTTGATAAATTATTTACGTGATGAGTTTATCAATAATGGTGGCAATCAACCTAATACGCGTAATATGGTAAAAACTCTCGGTAAAAAATGGGATGAAAAAATAAATGCTAAAACATTATATGATTTATTTCCAGGCGACCCGAGCAAACAAGGCGGTAAAATCTCAGGCTTGCCTGAATCTCGGCGTAAAGGAGGATACTGAAAATAATTGATAATGGGCACTTGATAGTTAAAAAAGTGTCATTTTATGTATTGTTTTAGTTCATCAATTTTATCACGAACGGCAGCTGCCTTTTCAAATTCCAAATTTTTAGCACAATCTAACATTTGTTGGTTTAATTTTTTGATTTTGCTAAATATTTCTTGGTCGGATAAAAATTTATAATCATCCAGAGGCAATTTTATTTTGGCTTTTTTCTGTTTGTTGTTTTTTGTTTTATAACCTGTTTGCATTATATCATCTATTTTTTTATCTATGCCTGTGGGGGTGATATTATGTTTTTGATTAAATATTTCTTGTTTATCTCGGCGCCGATTAGTCTCATCTATCGCTTTTTGCATTGATTTGGTTATTTTATCTGCATATAAAATCGCCCTGCCGTCAAGGTTACGAGCTGCTCTGCCAATAGTTTGCACCAATGATCTCTCAGAGCGTAAAAACCCTTCTTTGTCGGCATCTAAAATCGCCACAAGTGCCACCTCTGGAATATCAAGCCCCTCTCGCAGTAAATTTATCCCCACCAGAACATCAAAAACCCCCCGCCTTAAATCAGATATAATCTCGGTGCGTTCCACGGTATCAATATCAGAGTGCAAATAACGAGCTTTGATGTTTAATTCGTCCAGATATTCAGACAAATGCTCTGCCATTTTTTTGGTAAGAGTTGTAACTAATACTCTTTGTTTTTTGGCAACAATTTTATTTATTTCACCTATTAAGTGATCTATTTGAGATGATGCAGGATAAATATCAATCACAGGATCAAGCAATCCTGTCGGGCGAACAACCTGTTCTACCACCACAGATGAGTGTTCCTTTTCATAATCCGCAGGAGTCGCCGAGACAAAAATAGCTTGAGGGCGAATCTTATCAAACTCATCAAATCTCAGAGGACGGTTATCCAAAGCCGAAGGCAAACGAAACCCATAATTTATCAAATTTTCCTTGCGGGATCTATCGCCTTTATACATAGCACCTAATTGTGGAATAGTGGTATGAGATTCGTCAATTACCAACAAAAAATTATCCGATAAATAATCAAAAAGACAAGGCGGAGGTGAGCCTACCGGGCGTCCGCTTAAATACCGCGAATAATTTTCAATGCCCGTGCAGAACCCTAATTCCCTTATCATCTCAATATCATAATTTGTTCGCTGCTCTAATCTTTGTGCCTCAACTAACCTATTCTCGCCGGTTAATTTTTCCAAATAAGGATGCAATTCATCTTTTATGTTTTTAATCGCATCTAATAGGATATTTCTCGGAGTCACAAAGTGAGTTTTGGGATAAACCGTAGCTCGTGTAGGACGGCTCCATATTTCAGCGGTTAGAGGGTCAAAAATACTTAAAACATCAATTTTATCATCAAACAATTCAACTCGCAGCGCATCTTTGGCAGAGTCCGCAGGATATATATCAATAACATCGCCACGAACACGATAAGAACCACGGCTAAAATCTATGTCGTTGCGACTATATTGCAATTGGGTAAGTTTTTTTAAAATATCTCGCTGATTTATCGTATCACCCACTCTTAAATGCAACAACATTTGCATATAAGAGGTGGGGTCTCCTAAGCCATAAATTGATGAAACCGTGGCAACAATTATACATTTTTGTTTTTCTAATAGGGTTTTAGTAGCAGACAAACGCATCTGTTCGATATGTTCGTTGATGGAACTATCTTTTTCAATATAGGTATCAGAGGCCGCCATATATGCCTCTGGTTGATAATAATCATAGTAGGAGACAAAATATTCTACTTTATTTTGCGGAAAAAAATCACGCATCTCGCCATATAATTGAGCCGCAAGAGTTTTGTTGTGAGCGAGAATAATAGTCGGTCGTTGGGTTTTTTCAATTACAGAGGCAATCGTGAATGTTTTGCCAGAGCCTGTAACTCCCAATAAAGTTTGCATATCAAGTCCATCATTTAAACCGTCAACAAGTTTTTTAATCGCTTGTGGTTGGTCGCCTGCGGGGGAAAATGATGATTTTAATTTAAAAATATCTTGCTTTTTTGTCGTCATAGGGTTATTTTATCACTTTTTATCTAAATTTTTATATATGAATAATAATATTTTGTCTCAACGAGTGCAAAGTGTCGAGCCATCTGTAACCCTATCAATCGCATCCGTAGCCGCCGAGCTTAAAGCCGCAGGCGAAGATGTTATATCACTGAGCGTCGGTGAACCTGATTTTCATACCCCATCCCATATAAAACAAGCAGGCATTGATGCTATCAATAACAATCAGACCAAATATACCGCAGTAGATGGTATTCCAACTTTAAAACAAGCCATTATAAACAAATTTAAAAATGATAATGATTTAGATTACACGCCATCACAAATTTTAGTTTCATCAGGTGGCAAGCAGAGTTTTTATAATCTTTGCCAAGCCACAATAAACCCCGCCGATGAGGTTATCATCCCCGCCCCTTATTGGGTTTCATATCCGCCGATGGTGCAACTTGCCTCAGGTGTGCCTGTTATAGTGCAAACGAATATGGCTGATGATTTTAAAATTACTCCACAACAATTAGAAGAAGCCATAACAAATAAAACAAAATTATTCGTCATCAACAGTCCCTCTAACCCCACAGGTTTTGTTTATAACAAACAAGAGCTTAAAAATTTATCCGAAGTTTTGTTAAAATATCCTAAAATCTTAATTGCCACTGATGATATGTATGAACATATTCAATGGACAGGGGATAAATTTGTGAACATTTTAAATGCCGAGCCAAAGTTATATGACAGAGTGATGATTTTAAATGGAGTCTCAAAAGCCTATGCTATGACAGGATGGCGAATAGGATATTGTGCAGGCGATAAAAATATAATAAAAGCTATGAAAAAAGTGCAATCTCAAAGCACCTCCAATCCTTGCACTATCTCACAGATGGCATCAATCTCAGCTCTGGCAGGAGATCAAAAATGCGTCAATGAGATGAATAAAGAATTTATAAAACGCGCCGATCTTATGAATAGTTTATTAAATCAAATTGATGGTGTAAAGTGCAATAAAGCCGATGGCACTTTTTATGCTTTTGCAAATTGTAGCGGTTTAATTCAAAAATTAAACCTCAAAAATGATGTAGAGCTATCAAGCTGGATTTTAAAAGAGGCACAGGTTGCGATAGTGCCAGGGACTGCTTTTGGTTGCGATAATCATCTGCGATTTTCTTTCGCCACAGATGAGGCAACTCTCACAAAAGCAATAGACAAAATAAAACAAGCCATTGCTAACAAAACAAGAGCTTGAGCCATGAAAAAATTTATTATTATTTTATGGCTAATGTTGTCTTTGGGTGTCAATAGTGCTTATGCATCTGATTTTTATGTCGGTTTAACTGCAGGCACAATTTTAAGTGGAGCTACATTTCGCGACGATAATGACAAAATCCAAAGATATGAATATATAACTCCCTTAACACCTGGTTTTGAGATAGGTTACTATATAAATGCCAATACAAGAATCGGAATTTCAAAACTAAAATCCATAGCTGGAAACACTGAGACTAAAAATAAAATAGAATTAGAGTATCACCAACTCTACTTAGATTATTTTATTCATCAAGGGTCTGCTGGGGCAAGTTTTTATTTTGGTGTTGCCAATACAGATTTGGGATGGAAATTACGCAACGATAATAACAGTTTTTTTGTCAAGGATGTAGAAAATGGTCTAGCTATAAGATTAGGAATAATTAAAAATTTATCTGTAAATTGGGTTTTATCTTTTAACTACTCATTTGATGCTACCATAGCAGACATTGAAGCTCGTGATAAACAAAATAACAGTCGCGGTCAATATACCCAATATGGTGGCTATCATCCAATGCAATCCCACACAATAGGCATTGCAAGAAAATTTTAAAAATCAAAAATAAAATAATTATTTAATTTGTGTTGAGACCTTTGCATAATTCAAGTGCTGTTTAGAGAATACAGAAAATAGTGCATTTTTATAGCAAAAATGAGGAAAATGGCAAGTCCTTTGACGAATTTTTGCTATAAAAAGGCACATTTTGTGT
>QNFE01000081.1 GCA_003645455.1 Gammaproteobacteria bacterium
CATAAAATGCACCTTTTTACAGCAAAAATTCGTCAAATAGCAAGCTATTTTCCTCATTTTTGCTGTAAAAATGCACTATTTTCTGCATTATCTAAACAGCACTTGAATTATGCAAAGGTCTCTTATAATTTATTAGATTTTCTATGCAACATTGCTGGTGAATAAAGATTTTGGCAGGTAGTGGATAATTATTACCACCTTGAAAAAGTAAATTTTTTAGGTTTGGTGGCTGTGGGTGGACTTGAACCACCGACTCCAGCATTATGAATGCTGTGCTCTGACCAACTGAGCTACACAGCCTAAAAAACAAAACATAATACAATAATATACTTAATAAAGTCAATCTTTTTGTGACAATTTGTCATCACGAGCGAAGAGTGGAGCTCCAAAAAGCAAACAATACACTTTATATTTACTATAAAATGCAATACTGTTTGATTTCTGATAATATAAATCCCCTGTATAAATGGGCTGTTTAATAGACTCAATGATGATATATAAGTAACGCAAAATACATCAAAAAATATTTTAATTTAAAAACAATTTGCATTTTGGTTCCATTATTATGTATAATTGTGAAGTTTTTTATAATTAAAATCTATTAAAATATGATATTTAACCAAATAAAAGGTCTTTTTTCGACCGATCTCTCAATCGATCTTGGGACTGCCAATACTTTGATTTATGTTCAGGGTAAAGGAATAGTTTTAAATGAGCCCTCTGTGGTGGCAATCCGTCAAGACGCACCCAATAGACACAAAAGCATTGAAGCTTACGGTTTAGAGGCTAAAAAAATGGTGGGCAGGACTCCAAAAAATATTAAGGCTATTCGCCCGATGCGAGACGGCGTGATCGCTGATTTCAACATTACTGAAAAAATGCTGCAACATTTTATTAAAAAAGTGCACGAGACTAGATTTTTTACTCCAAGTCCGCGAGTATTGGTTTGTGTTCCATGTGGTGCCACTCAGGTTGAGCGCCGTGCTATCAAAGAATCCACCGCAGGAGCAGGAGCGAGAAATGTATTTTTGATTGAGGAGCCTATGGCCGCTGCCATCGGGGCTGGAATGCCTGTTGATGAACCACGTGGCTCGATGGTTCTTGATATTGGTGGTGGCACATCTGAGGTTGCAGTTATGTCTTTAAATGGCATAGTTTATTCGGCATCTGTGCGTATTGGTGGTGACAAATTTGATGAGGCGATCATAAGCTATATTCGCCGTAATTACGGTGTTTTGATCGGTGAAATGACAGCGGAGAGGATTAAAATTGAAATAGGATCGGCATACCCTGGTAAAAAAGTATTAGAGACCAGTATAAAAGGTAGAAATCTATCGGAGGGCATTCCCCAAAATATAACTCTTAACAGCAACGAGGTTTTAGAGGCATTGCAAGAACCTCTATATGGAATTATGCAAGCGGTTAAAACTGCATTAGAGCAAACACCACCAGAATTAGCATCGGATATTGCCGATAGAGGAGTTGTGCTGACAGGAGGCGGTGCTTTATTACGAGATTTTGATAAATTTTTAAGAGAAGAGACGAGCTTGCCTATTATAGTTGCAGAAGACCCTCTAACATGTGTAACTCGTGGTGGAGGTAGGGTTTTAGAGTTAATCGATGAACATGGCAACGAGTTTTTTTCATTAGAATAATAGAGACCTTTGCATAAATCGAGTGCTATTTTAGAGAATGCAGAAAATAGTGCGTTTTTGGAGTTCCTATATTCGCTCGTGATGACTAATTTTTATACTTCCTCGTTACGCTTCGTGATGTTATGAAAATATGTATTTTGTTTGTTTTATAAATTGTGCTTGACTTATGCAAAGGTCTTAGTGTTCGCCCCTAATCTATAAAAAAGGTTTTTCTATGATATGTTTATAGCAGACTCAAAAGTTAAAACAAAAATGTTTTTTTTGGTTTTATTATCTATTGTTTCTATGTCATTCAACCATAGAACGCACTATTTAGACGATTTATATGCTGCATTATCAACAATTTTTTCTCCATTCCAATATGTAACAAACTCATCTATTGATTTGACTAATTTCATTATTGAATCTACCTACTCAAACAATAAAATGAGAAGTATTAACAATAAATTGCATCAAAAAAATCTTAAATATGCAGCTTCATTGCAACAATATAATAATTTGTTGTATGAAAATTCCAGGTTAAGAAAACTACTGAATACAACTACAAACATAAAATATATAACCTTGGTAGCTGATGTAATAAAATCAGAACAAGATCCTTATCGTCGCCAAATAATCATAAATCGTGGCAAAAATGACGGTATTTTTTTGGGGCAAACTGTTATTGATGAGTATGGTATATTAGGTCAGGTATCACAGGTAAATTTTTTCACATCTCGTGTTGTTTTGATATCTGATTTATCTCATTTAATTCCTGTTAAAATTGTCCGCAATGGTTTGCGGTCAATAGCTAAGGGAACAGGGAGCAGCAAGATAATTGAACTTTTGTATATCCAAAATGATTCAGATGTTAAGGTAGGAGATTTATTGGTAGCATCAGGTCTTGGTGGCAAATTTCCCAAAGGATACCCAATTGCAAAAATAATATCAATTAAAAAAAAAGCATCTGATCCTTTTTACAAAATAAAATCTCTCCCAATTGCCCAACTGGATAAATCTCAAGAAGTCTTGCTTATATTCAAAAGCAACGAAGATCCAAAACAAAAAACTATAACACAAAGAACAAAAAAATGATAAATAGACAAAAATATTACTTCAATATATATATAAGCATAACTATTGCTATTTTGTTAACGACAATACCCTTGTCTGATTATTTTTTGATTGTTGAGTTTGATTGGATTGTTCTGGTTGTTTTGTTCTGGCTCATTATCTATCCTGAAAAATTTTCTTTAATATCTGTGTGGGTGTGTGGAATTATTATAGATGTTATGAGTGGCAACCTTTTAGGGCAAAATGCTTTTTCGTTGCTGGTTGTCTCTTTTATGTCTATTATAGCACATCGTCAAATAAAAACCATGCCACTATTACAGCAATCAATAATTATAAGCTTCTTGGTATTCGTGTATCGTCTGATTAATTTATGGTTAAATGGTATTATTGGCATACAAACTCCTGATATGTTGGTGTATTTTTTAAATCCATTATTGTTGATTCTAATATGGCCATTGGCATTCTCTTCATTATCAATGTTTGTAGGAAAAACTTACAAATTTTAAACCTAAAATATATCTTATCAAAAAGGTAGGAATAGGATAATTAAAAATATTTTTTTGCATAAAAGCCTATAAACACAAAGCATAAATTTTTTTTATAAGGATAAAGATAAATATGTTTTGATTTTTATATTAACATAAAGCACAATTCATCTTTTTGCAAAGACTTATTTTAATTGCATTAGAAAATGTCTGAAATTGTAGAAATTATTGATTATTTTTTTTTCGTTAAAATTTATCAAAATTTCTGAATAGAATTTTAATTTTTTTTTAAGGAGTAAATGCTTATGCCTACTTTTGTTAGAACCGAAAAATGTGACGGTTGCAAGGGTCAAGATAGAACAGCTTGTATGTATATCTGCCCACACGACCTTATGAAGCTTGATAAAGATGGATCAGAAACCGGTCACAGTATGAAAGCCTTTAACCAAGAACCAGAGCAATGCTGGGAATGTTATTCTTGTGTTAAAATTTGCCCACAAAATGCTATTGAAGCACGTCATTATGCTGACATCGTCCCCCTTGGTGGCTCTGTCCAGCCATTACGAGGCACAGATTCAATTATGTGGACTATTAAATTCCGTAATGGAACCATGAAACGTTTTAAGTTTCCTATTCGCACCACAGCTGAGGGATCAATTGAACCCTATGCTGGAAAACCAGATGCCGACAAGTCAAAGATTGAAGATAATGGCTTTTTTTGCACTCATAATGGTTATAGAGAAGGCGATAGATCCGAACTTATCAATTTATAATTTATAATTTAAAAGGTATATAAAAATGGCTGAATTTGGAAATCCAGAAATTATTGAAGAAGAAGTTGATATTCTTCTTATAGGTGGCGGTATGGCTTGTTGTGGCACCGCTTTTGAAATTATGCAATGGGCAAAAGGCACAGATTTAAAAATCAAAATGGTTGATAAAGCTGCGGTTGATCGCTCAGGTGCTGTGGCACAGGGCTTGTCTGCTATCAATACTTATATTGGCACAGAGCAAGATCCAGCTGATTACACCAGAATGGTATCTAATGATTTAATGGGAATCACTCGTGATGATTTGGCATATGATGTTGGCCGTCATGTGGATGAGTCTGTTCATTTATTTGAAGAATGGGGTTTACCTATTTGGAAGTTAGATGAAAATGGCGAACGTCATAACGGTGCCCAAGGTTTAACACCACTCAAAGATGGTGGCACACCAGTTCGCTCTGGTAAATGGCAAATTATGATAAACGGCGAATCTTATAAATGGATTGTCGCCGAAGCTGCTAAGAAAGCTTTGGGTGCTGACAACATTGATGAGAGAGTTTTTATCGTAAAACTTGTCAATGATAAAAATGATAAAAACCGGATTGCAGGTGCTGTGGGTTTTTCAACTCGTGACCACAAAGTAATCGTATACAAATTTAAAGCTTGTCTGTTGGCAGCAGGTGGCTGTGTAAACTTGTTCCGTCCGCGTTCTGTAGGTGAGGGTCAGGGTCGTGCTTGGTATCCGGTTTGGAATGCAGGCTCGACATATTCAATGGCAGCCGAAGCAGGGGCAGAGCTTACCATGATGGAAAACCGCTTTGTGCCGACTCGTTTTAAAGACGGTTATGGTCCGGTTGGTGCTTGGTTCTTATTATTTAAAGCCAAAGCTACAAATGCCATCGGTGAGGTTTATATGGATCGTAATGCTGATATGTTGAACGACTATCCTCCATATGGTTTGGCTGCTGTTCCTGCATCTTGCTTGCGTAATCATTTGATGTTAAAAGAGATGAAAGAAGGTCGTGGTCCAATTTATATGGATACCGTAACCGCTCTTGCTAACTTGCGTAAGACTTTGTCTCCTCGTGAGGTAAAACATCTCGAGGCCGAAGCATGGGAAGATTTCTTAGATATGTGTGTCGGACAATGTGGTATTTGGGTCGGTGAGAACATTGAACCTGAAAAGAAAAATTCAGAGTTAATGCCTACTGAACCATACCTATTAGGCTCACACTCTGGTTGTTGTGGAATATGGGCATCAGGTCCGACCGATGTAGGTGCTCCTACAGAAGAGACAGAATCAGGTGTGCCGGATCATCTACCACAAGGCTGGAACTGGGGTTATCGTGGCATGACAACTGTCAAAGGTTTATTTACCGCAGGTGATGGAGTTGGTGCATCAGGACATAAATTCTCATCAGGGTCACATGCCGAGGGTAGAATGTGTGCAAAATCAATGGTAAAATATTGCCTTGATAATGCCGACTACAAACCCGAGCTTGATACCTCTGTTGAAGATTTAGTAGCCCAGATTTATCAACCGGTCAGAACTTATTTAGAGTTCAAAGACTATTCAACAGCGATTGATGTCAATCCTAATTACATTACTCCTAAGATGTTGCAGTTTAGATTGCAGAAAATTATGGATGAATATGTAGCAGGTGTTGCCACATATTACACAACTAATGCCCAAATGTTGAAAATCGCCGAAGAGAAATTAGATATGTTAAAAGAGGATGCTAAAAAAATGCGTGCCAAAGATCTACACGAGCTGTTACGA
>QNFE01000082.1 GCA_003645455.1 Gammaproteobacteria bacterium
AAGACACTGTTATTACAACTCTTGATTTAGGCACTAATGCAGGTGGAGATGCTACATCTTGTGTTGCCACTCCTGCTTTACCTACTGGTTTAACAGCAGAGGTAAATGGTGCCAGCCCTGTTGGCTGTCAGATAACAGGCACTCCAACTGTCATCACAACTGCAACTGATTATACTATTACAGCCAGCAATACAGGTGGTAATGATACATCTCCAACTGTGGTAAATATCACAGTTAATGATGTAGTGCCTGATTTAACAAATGTTGCGGATCAGGTTTTCGTTAAAAATGATGTTGTAAGTTTTGTGTTCCCAACATCAGGAGGAGGTGATGCAACAGGTTGTGGCACACCAACTCCTGCTTTACCTACTGGACTTGGTGTAACAGTTGATACAAGCACCACACCTGATACTTGTAAAATATCAGGCACAGTTACAGGATTGCAGTTGACTCAAATCACCCATACTATAACTGCAACAAATTCAGGTGGTGGCGACTCAACACCTGCCACTGTTAAAATAATTGTTAATCCATTAGAGCCGACTATCATAAGTTTGACAAATTTAACTTATCCAGGTGGCGCGTCACCTAAGGGTTCTACAGCTGGTGGCAGCACTATTACTATAACTGGCACCAATTTTAAAGATGGCACTACTGATTTGGTGACTGCTGTAAATTTTGCTTCAACTAATGCTACATCTTATACCATAGACTCTGCAACACAAATTACTGCTGTTGCTCCGAGTGGAACAACAGGAGCGGTTAATGTTTCAGCAACCACAGCAGGTGGAGTGGCAACATCAACCAATGGATTTAATTATATTGATTCTTGCGATGATTGTGAGTTAGATGTAAATGGCTGTGTATTTTAAAAAATATGAGACTTTTTGTTGAATTAAGTTGGCCAAAATAATCCAAAGTTTATTAAGATAGCAACAATAAACATCTGTATTTTGACAAGGGAATATGTCTCTTTATTGGCTCTTATGCAAAGTTAAAGACATGTATTTAACTACCGAATTAATAATCAAATATTTCTTTATGGAGCATGGAAGTATTGCATATTCAAATAAAAAGCAAAAAAATAATAGTTGTTTGACGAATTTGTGATATAAAAAAGTCTTGTGTGTTTTAAGAATGTGCTTATTTTTACCACAGGAGCATGTGAGCAAATTTTTTATGCAAACATACCGCCGTTTATGTGTAGAGTTTGTCCGTTTATATAGGATGATTTATCCGATGCAATAAATGCTGTTAATTTTGCGACATCTTGGGGTGTGCCTAATCTATTTGCAGGAATTTGTGACAACAAAATCTCTTTTTGTTTTGCAGGCAACCCGCTTGTCATATCTGATTCAATGAATCCAGGGGCAATAGAATTTACTGTTATGCCACGACTACCTATTTCTTTTGATAAGGCTTTGGTGAAACCATCAATTCCTGCTTTGGCGGCGGCATAGTTGGTCTGCCCTGGGTTGCCTGTGCTACCTACGACAGAAGATATATTTATTATTCTGCCATATTTTGCTTTCATCATGGGGCGAATAACTGCTTTTGAGGTGCGATAGATTGAAGATAAATTAGTATTTATAACACTTAACCACTCTTCATTTGACATTCTCATCAATAAATTATCAGAGGTAATTCCGGCATTATTAACCAAAACACTAATGGGCGATATCTCTTTTATTAGGTTACTAATTTGTTCGGAGTTTGTAACATTTAACACATAACCTTTGTTCCCCCCCCCATATTTGTTAAGATTTTTTGTAATAGAATTTGCTCCTGTTTTTGAGGTTGCTGTGCCAAAAACTATAAAACCATCGGAGGCTAATTGCTCTGCTATGGCTGCCCCTATACCGCGGGTTGCCCCTGTGACTAAGGCTGTTTGTCTCTCGCTCATAATATTTTCTCCAAAGTTGTGTTAAAAGTTGATAGATCATAAATTGGATGGACTGGAACAGTTTTATCAATTCTTTTATTGAGATTAGTTAAAACCTTGCCAGGACCTGCCTCAACCACATTTTTTTGTAAATTTATTTTTTGCATAACATCTACCCATACAACAGGGGAGTATAGTTGTTTGGCAAGCAACAATTTAATCTGTGAACTGTTTTCTGCTATATCCGCATTAACATTATGGATAATTTTAATCTGCGGTGATTTAAACTCTATTTTATCCATATCATCGCTTAGTTTTGTGGCAGCATCTTTCATTAAGCTACAATGAGACGGCACACTAACTGGCAAGAGTTTAGTTATTTTTGCTCCACTTGTTTTGCATTGCTCCATGACTTTGATAACGGAATTTTTATGTCCTGCAATTACCACCTGTCCTGGGGCATTAAAATTGACTGCCTCTACAACATTATCATCATTATTTTCTTGTTGACAAAAATTTATTATATCATCATCTTTCAAACCGATAATAGCAGCCATCGCACCTATCCCATCTGGCACGGCATTTTGCATATACTCCGCTCTTTTTTTAACCAAAATTATTGCTGATTTAAAATCAATTACCTCTGATGCTACAACTGCGGCATATTCGCCAAGACTATGTCCTGCTAACAAATTTGGTTTTAAATTAGTTTTATCAAGCCACATTCTGTAAATTGCAATATCAGAGCATAACATAACAGGTTGAGTATAAATAGTTTGGTTTAGTTTGTTGTCTGTGTCGTTTAAAACCAAATCTGCCATATCATAACCTAATGCTTCTCCCGCCTCGTCAAATGTTTTTTTAACGATATTGTTTGTCATCAAATCTTGTAACATTCCCACAGATTGCGAGCCTTGCCCTGGAAAGATAATAGCTAAATTTTTCATAGTGTTATTTTTTTAAAATTAAAGAGATGCCTCTAATAAGCGAAGATTTCTTGTAACATATTGCTAATTGCCATGGATTGATTTTTGTTTAATTTGCCAATTTTTTTAACCAACCTTGTTTTGTCAACTGTTCTTATTTGATCCAATAGTGCCAAACCTTGTTTTTTATCAAAATTTATTTTAACTCTAAAAACAAAATCAAATCCATGTGTTGTCATAGGAGCGACAATAACAGTTTTTAAAACATTCATTTGATTGGGCGAGAAACTATACAGGGTCTGGTTTTTTGGATTTCAGAGCCAATCGCAGAATTCAACTTTACCAAATAAACTTCAAATTTTTTAATGTTTTCTACCATTTGAAATCTTGTAAATCACTATCATCAAGCATATCATTCAACAAACCATCGTCTTTATTGTTTTTGTTTTCTGATAAAACTTGTGATATATTTTCAGCCCAGCCTTCTCTTGTTTTGTTTCTATTAGGTTTTACCAACAACCCATTATTGACAACTTCAAATTCAAGGTTGGAGTTTTGTAGTTTTGCTGCATTTATAAAAGGTTTTGGAATTCTAATTCCGTGCGAGCTACCAATTTTTATTAAATTATACATAAGATTTTACCAATAAAAATGCAATTATAACACATTCATTTTTAAGTTTTAAAAAATCTATTGTTCTTTAAAAACCCTCAATTTTACATGGTGCAACCAAACCCAAAAAGAACCCCCGTCATTGCAGCGACTGCGAGCGTGGCAATCTCACGCAGTATACGGATAATAGCAAGAGATATGGCAATTTTTTGTGTTCTGTTTTTAGGATTTGTTTTCATTCTGTGAGATTGTGAAATAACTAATTTTGCATGGCGAAAACAAACCCAAAAAAAACCCCCGTCATTGCGAGCGAGCTTGCGAGTGTGGCAATCTCTTTTGGTGTCAGTTTGTCCGCATGAGATAACCACGGCAGACTAAAAATAGTTAATAGTTAAAAAGTAAGGGTCATGACAACAATAAAGGCATTTTTCTCTGATTTTTCTTTGATAAACAGCATCGCCCCTATGCTTCTATTATTCATTTTGGAATTATCACCTATAAATGAATCAAAGCATTTGCCATTACCAGGTGCTTGCCAAAAATCACTCATTTAAATCTACCTCCGTAGGATAAATCTACCTCCGTAGGATAAATCTACCTCCGCAGGAATTGTACTAAGAAGTCTATCTATTAAATTCGGTGGCACGGCTTCTCCTATAACTTGTCTTATTAAGTTTTCGCTTGCCCATTTTGGTGGATGCCACTTTTCAGGCAGACCTGTTAAAATAAATATTTCTTTTAAGGTCAGAACTCTTGCATCGGAGTATGTTCCATCCTTTTTTAATCTGCCCGGATGCACATTATTTTGTGATGAAATTGAGCCATTTGCCATAGTGATGGTAGGGGCTGGTTTATCCCATTGTATTCTTTTGTAGGTTGTTGAATAGCCCTTAATTCTTTCCCTATTTTCTTTTTTTGGATAGTATATTTTGTTATCAAGGGCTGTTTTTCCTGTTGGAGTCCATTTTAGCGATTCAATGTGTCGTTTGTTGTGGTGTCTTGCATAATGATATTCAATTTGTGATTTTTGCCCACTCTCTAATGATGGTAGTTTTCCTATTGCTTTCTCTACTGTGGTTTGAGGCTCTTTTTTTGGCAGTTGCCATTTTTTAAACTTTGATATTAGGATTATGGCTCTTTTTCTATTTTGTGGTGTGCCGTGATCCGCACAATCTAACACAACAGGATTTATGTAATATTTTAATTTTTTTAAACTCTCAGTCATGTAATCAATTATTTTTACTTCTGTTTTATCTATTATAATTGTAGTGGACAACATACCTTGAACATTTTCAATAATAATATTGTCAGGTTTTAATTCTTTTATGAAATTAACAATTAAAACTATTAAATAATTTCTGTGGTCATTTTTTTTCATTTTGCCTGCAATACTCATTTCTTGACATGGTGGAGTTGCAATCAAAAATTTACATTTATTGTTTTTTGCCTCTTTTAAAACATTTGTAAATATTGTAGGGTTGGTAAAATCTCCAACTATTATTTTGCATTCTGGATGATTTTCATTAGGCGGATCCCCATCATAAGTGCAACACTCCAATAGGTTAAAAGGATATAATAAATCACTTTTTAACCTATCAAAATTAAGGAGTGATTATATGAAACAATATATCCAGTTAACCTGTGAGG
>QNFE01000083.1 GCA_003645455.1 Gammaproteobacteria bacterium
CCTCGCAATGACTACCACCGCACAGATGCTTAGAAATCGATGAGATTGTTTCGTGCCTCGCAATGACTACCACCGCACAGATGCTTAGAAATCGATGAGATTGTTTCGTGCCTCGCAATGACTCTTTACCACCGCACAGGTATTTATTCCGCCATCTATCACAGAGTTAGGTGCCTGTCCTTAATTCCGTGCCATAATTATGTATGGCTGTTACCGATTAGCAAAAAAAGCCAGAAACATAATATCTTTAATGAATTCAAGGCTCAAAAAATGTTTATGTTATAATTGTTCATTTGCTAAAAACTGGCATGAGGTTGATTTCTTTTATTGTATTGTTGGTGTTACAAGGATGTGGATCAGAAACACTAAACAAGTCTATGCACAGGACTGCTACTGCATCCTACAAAGCTGCCGTTGATCCTTTAACTTGGGGTTCTGCTTTGGGATCAGGTCTTTTATATGCAACATATGACGATGACATAACAAAACATTTTATGGATAATAATTTAATAAAGAGTGACCATAATGCCGATGAAACATTGCGAACCATCAATGGTGCAACACTATATTTTTCGGCATTATTCGTTGATAAAGATTCACAAGATAAAAGGATTGCGAGGGTAACAACAAATTTTATGGGTTCAGCAACTTCAAGAATAGCAACAAATTCTTTAAATGCAAGTATTAAAAAAAAAGACTCCAAATGGCAATGCTTATTATGCCATAGGATCTCATCATGCTCTTGATACATTTACAAATTCAGCCATGACAAGGATGAATGTGGATGATATGAATCTTAACATATCTATCAAATATACAATAAATTCAATTAGTTATATGTCTGCATCCGCTAGTGCTCTTATAATGGTTCAAGACGGAGTCCATTCGTTTGCAGATCAATTAGTTAGTGTTTCCATCGGAAACTTTATAGGTTTATTTTTTTATGAATTTTTTCTATACGATACAGAGCATATTCAATCTGTTAAATTTTACACACACAAAGATTTATTTTATATAACAACAAGTTGGAAATTTTAAGATGGCATAAAATATTGGACTATTAAATTTGCCAGTTGATGAAGTTTTTTAATAGTTGCAGGCCATCATTGGTACTTTTTTCAGGATGAAATTGACAAGCGAATACATTCTCGCAGGCGATTACCGAACAAAAATCAATATCATATAAACTTGTTCCTGTTATTATATTTTTTTGTTGCGGAGAGGCAAAATAACTGTGAACAAAATAAAACGAACTATTGTCTTTTATGTTATTCCATAAGGGATGCTCGGTCATTTGTTTGACATTATTCCATCCCATATGAGGGATTTTAAAATCTTTTTTGATATGCTTTTTAAAGTCTTTTACTTCACCTTGGTATATATTTAATAAGTCTGTGCCGTTGTTTTCAGAGCTTTTTTGGAATAAAACTTGCATTCCCATACAAATCCCCAAAAATGGCTTGTTTTTGATAGCATAATTTATCTCATCTATTAAATTATGCTCTTTTAATTTTCGCATACAATCTGCCGCTGCCCCTTGTCCTGGGAATATAATCCTATCGGCATTTTTAATATGCTCGTGTTTATCGGATATTAAAATTTGGGTTTTGTTGTCGGCTACTTGGGTTATAGCCTTGGCAACAGAGTGCAAGTTGCCAGAATCATAATCTAAGATGACTATTTTTTTCATTGTGATTGATTTTACAAAACTCCTTTTGTTGAGGGTAGAGAGTTTAGATTTTTTGAATCAAAACTTATGGCGATTTTAACGGCACGAGCAAAGGCTTTAAAGATTGATTCTATTTTGTGGTGATCGTTGGTGCCTTTGAGGTTATCAATATGGAGCGTTATGGCAGAATTATTAACAAAACCTTGAAAAAATTCATATACAAGTTGAGTATCAAATGTGCCTAATTTTGCTGATTTAAAATTAACATTTAAGTCTAAGTAAGGGCGTCCTGATAAATCTATGACAACCCGTGATAAGGATTCGTCTAATGGGGCATAAAAACTACCAAAACGATTGATGCCTTTTTTATCCCCCAAAGCATTAACAAAAGCCTGCCCTAAGGTTATGCCTATGTCTTCAACACTATGGTGGTCATCAATGTGGTTATCGCCTGTGGCTTTAATTTTTAAATCAATTCCTGAATGTTTGGAGAGTTGCTCTAACATATGATCTAAAAACGGCACAGAGGTATCTATGTCTGATAATCCTGTGCCATCAAGTTTTATATCAACACTAACTTGGGTCTCATTAGTTTGGCGAGATTGCAAGTTTGTTCTTTTAATTGACATCAGCAATTTCTACCCAATAGTTATAAGGTCCACCACTGACACCATTTATAATAATGTTGTATCTATCGTCATCTTTATATTCTCCACTTATATCATTTATCTCCCAAACTAAGGTATTATCACCATAACCATTGTCGGTGCTTGAGACAATATTCGCAGTTACAGCACCAGCACCATCTTTTGTCATAGCAACTGTCGCAGTTGAAAAATCAACCCCAGGTTTGCCGAACGACCATCTCTGTAAAGATGGAGATCCCATCCAATTTAATGCAAGTGGTCTCGGTAGATAGCCCGCAGGAGGCCAGGCGATAAAATCAGGTTGTGCGGTAGATTTTACACCACCTGTTGTGCCAACAACATATAAAGCATCTTTGGACGGAATGAATAATGCTCCGTGTCCCATAATGCTTGCTGTGGATGATAAAATCCATCTTCTGTGCCCAACTGCTTGATTGCCCGCTCCATTATCTAAAATATAACCATCAACAGCAAATGTATTCATACTACCGGATGCCAAATTTGAGTGAGATGCACCATTAGCCCCATCTGCTGAGTAACAAGTATAACTTGCTGGTGGATAATGGGTTAAGGCATTATTAGCTGCCATAATCAAAGCGGCTTTATGGGCTTTCATATTATATTCTGCCTTGAATTCAATTCCGCCATCAAAGCCTACCATTTTGCGATAAAAATTAACCCGATTTAGAGTATTTTTTTGAATTTTATCAGATAGTTTATTAGGATCACATTTTGATGAATCTCGCAATGGTGGATTTTCACTATTTGCACCTGCATTATAAAAATTGTTATAAAAATCAATAACTGATGCTTTGTCAGTATTGTTAAGAGTAGGGGGATTATCGCCTTTGGTGTCGGAATAGGTATAATCTGCAATGATTGCATCATTCCCTGATGTAGGATTGTTGCCACTTGTTGGGGCAGAACTACCGTCATCAGAACAAGATGCAAGAAGCATCAAGGACATAACTATGGATATACTATTAAGAAAAGTATTCATAATTTATACCTCATTTAAAGTTAAAAAAAACTATAATATACCTTGTTTGAACAAATTGCAAGTATTTTTTAAATCATTAAGTTATGTTAACAAAAAAACCATATATTCATAAATTACCATATAATCAAAATACTATTGATATTTTTGCCAAAATTGCCGAGCAAAAATGGGCGGTTTGGTTGGATAGTTGCCACCAAAAGGAACAAAAAGTAGATAATAATCAAAATAATCGTTTTGATATTATAAGTTGTTTGCCACAAAACACCTATTTGGGGTTTGATGACTATATTTTAAAAAATAACAATAAAATAAATATAATAGAACATAAAAAATTTTTAAAAAAAACGATAAAATTTTATCCACAAAAAAATAACGAAAATGAGTTTATTTTTACGGGTGGATATATCGGATTTTTTTCTTATGACTTTGGCAATTATCTCCATGATATTAAAAGATTTAATAATAAAAATCCTCTGTATGTTTTTGCCGAATATGACTGGGCATTTATAAACGATCATAAACTTAAAAAATCATATTTAATTAGTCGCTTTAAATACATAGAAACTAAAAAAAATTGGCAAAAAATAATCAATATATTTGAAAATAAAAATAAAAATAAATCTATAAAAGATACCAAGACCCACATAAAAACAAATATAAATCTAAAACAATATAAAAATAATTTTAACAAAATTCAAAATTATATTCAAAATGGTGATGCTTATCAGATAAATTATGCCATAGATTTTAAGTGTCCTATAAAAACTAAATCTTTTGATGTATACCAACAAATACGGCAAAAAAATAATGCCCCATACAGTGCTTTTTTTAATTTACCCTATGGAGATATTTTATCCTTCTCTCCTGAAATGTTTATTAAAGTTAATAATAACAATGTAATAACCCAGCCCATCAAAGGCACAATATCTCGTTTAAATGATAAAATAAAAGACAAAAAACAACAAACAACCCTATTAAATAGTGAGAAAGATAAAGCAGAAAATTTAATGATTGTTGATTTATTAAGAAATGATTTAGGAAAATCCTCTCAAATTGGTTCGGTTAAAGTTAAAGAATTATTTAAATTAGAATCCTTTGCCAGCATTCATCATTTAATTAGCACGATAACCGCCAAAATTGATAAAAACAAAAATTCATTAGATGTTTTTTTGGACTGTATTCCAGGTGGCTCAATAACCGGAGCACCAAAAAAAAGAGCGATGCAAATTATCGCAGAATTAGAAGGCAAATCAAGGCTTGCATATTGTGGTAACATTACCTGTTTTGATTATGGTGGTGATTTGTTAAGCAACATAACAATAAGAACTGCCACCTTGCAAAACAATGAATTAAAATTTTTTGCAGGAGGTGGCATCACAGCCTATTCAACAGCCAAACAAGAATATCAAGAGTGTTTTGATAAGATAAAACCATTTTTTGATAGCTTGCAACAAGATTAGTTTAGCCCCGCTACTTAAAGTATCTTGTCGCCCCGCTACGAGATTGTGAAATAACTAATTTTGTAGAGCGAAAACAAGCCCAAAAAAACCTCCGTCATTGCGAGCGTGGCGTGGCAATCTCTTGTTAGAATACGGATAACAGCAAGAGATAACCACGGCGGTTTATTGTTCCGTGTCCCTTTTTTTACCCGTCCGCCTCGTTATGACGAAATTCTTTTGAGAGATAACCACGGCAGTCTATATAGTTATTAGTTAATAGTTAAAAATTAATAGCG